>JBDSME010000210.1:0-6099 GCA_039916065.1 Polyangia bacterium | reverse complement strand
GACGGCACCGCCGATCCAAGCACCGGGAGGCGCGGCTTTGCCGCGCCGGGCAGGCCGGCCGGATCGACGGCAAGCGGGTGGGCCCGCGGGAGGGCTAGCCCTCCCGCGAGCGCCGAAGGCGCGTTAGGTCCCTTCGCTTGAATACGGTCACCGGTAACACCACGGGCTTGAAGCCCAGTCAGCTCCATGCGCTGGAGCGGGTCTATCGGCGCCGCTTGCGTCCCGAGGAGCTGGTGTCGACGGAGCTCGCGGTGTACCTGTGCGAGGTCTCGCGCGAGGTCCAGCGGCAGGTGGGACTGCTGGTCAGCCGGCGCGGGGAGATCGAGCATGTGTTCGTGGGCGACGCCTCCCGGCTCACCCTGCCGGAGATCGGCCGGTTGCGCGCCGGCCGGGGACGTTTTCGCGGGCTGCGGCTGGTGCACACCCACCTGCGAAACGAGCCGCTTACCCGCGACGATCTGGTCGATCTGGCCTTGCTGCGCCTGGATCTGGTGGCCGCAATCGGGGTGCAGCCGGACGGCCGGCCCGCCGACCTTCACGTCGCCCACCTGCTGCCCACCACCACCGGCGGTCAGGCTCCCGGGCAGCCGTGGCGGCTGCTGCCGAGCGAGCCGTTCCACCACAGCCACCTGGACGTGCGGGCGCTGGTCACGGCCCTGGAAGAAGAGTTCGAGCGCGCGGCACCGGCCGCCGTCGCCACCGAGGGGCGCGATCGCGCCTTGCTGGTGGTGGTGGACGTGCGCCGGCGCAACGGCGTCCCTGCAGCGAACATGGGGCAGGAGGCGCACGTGGAGGAACTGCGCGAGCTGTGTCGGACCGCCGGCGTGCGGGTGATGGGGGTGGTGGAACAGCGGCGGCCCGAAGCGGACGCCAAGACCCTGGTGGGGCGCGGCAAGCTGGAGGAGGTGTTGATTCGCGCCATGCAACTGGACGCGAATGTGTTGATCTTCGATCCCGACCTGACCCCCGGCCAGGCGCACGCCATTGCCGATTTTACGGATCTGCGTGTCATCGATCGCACCATGTTGATCCTGGATATCTTCGCGCAGCGGGCCAAGAGCCGCGACGGAAAGCTGCAGGTGGAGCTGGCCCAGCTGCGCTATCGGCTCCCGCGCCTGCACGAGAAGAACACCATGATGAGCCGCCTCACCGGGGGGATCGGCGGCCGTGGGCCCGGCGAGACCAAGCTGGAGGAGAATCGGCGACGCGCCCGCGAACGCATAAACCGCCTTGAAAAGGAGATCGAGCACTATGGCCGCCAGCGGCAGGGACGTCGCGCGCAGCGGGGGGCTCGGGGGCTTCCGGTGGTGGCGATCGTTGGCTACACCAACGCTGGCAAATCGACCCTGCTCAACACCCTCACCAACAGCGAGGTGCTGGCGGAAGACAAGTTGTTCGCCACCCTGGACCCCACCACCCGTCGGCTGCGGTTTCCGCGCGAGCGCGAGATCATCATCGCCGACACCGTGGGGTTCATCCGCGACCTGCCGCCCGATCTGGCGCAGGCCTTTCGGGCCACGCTGGAAGAGCTGGATGAAGCCGATCTGTTGCTACACATCGTGGACGCCGCCGACGTCGATCGGGACGCGCGCATCGACGCGGTGGAGCGGATCCTCGGAACTCTCGAACTGGCGGAGACGCCGCGCTTCGTTGTGTTGAACAAGATGGATCGGCTCACCCCCGAGGAGAGAGCGCGCGCCGCCGCCGAGAGGATCAGCGGTCTGCCCACTTTCACCATCTCGGCGCGGGACGGGGAGAGCACCAAGCCTCTGCTCGACGCCATCGAGCGTTTGCTGTGGCAAGAGGGCCGCCTGGCGGCCATCCCGTTCGGCTGACCAGCGGGCTACAGGCTACAAAATCCTACACATCTCTGAGCGCGGCCTTTTCTAGATCTAGATCGTTTCCGATGAACCCTCTCCCGCTCGCGGGAGAGGGTCTGGGTGAGGGCAAGCCTTGCGAGCGCAAGCCCCAATCTTTGGAAAATAACGGTAAGCCTCAGGTGGTCGGCTTGGCCCGAATCACCACGCGGCCGTCCTTGGTGACGACGGTGAGATCGAGGCGCCGCGACGGATGGGCGGTTCGCATCCGCTCCAGGTGGGGAAGAACCTTGGCGCGAATTTGTTCCACGGTTGGCGGTGGCCCCGCCAGCGCCAGCCGTCCGTGGGCTTCGGCATAGGCCCGGTGTAAAGCTGCCAGGTCCGCGCCCTCGTCAGGGGGCCGCGACATTGGTGCGGGTGGCGGTGGCGAGGACGGAAGGTCAACGCCCGTGGCGGCATCAGGAGGGCTGCTGCTCCAGCGCCGGTTTTGCTGCGC
Organism: Polyangia bacterium; assembly: GCA_039916065.1. Classification (GTDB taxonomy): domain Bacteria; phylum Myxococcota_A; class Polyangia; order Fen-1088; family Fen-1088; genus FEN-1088. The sequence continues at coordinate 3,786 of JBDSME010000210.1, read as the reverse complement.
CACGAACGCCTTGGCGCGACCGAGCGGGATACCCAGCGTGGCGGCCTCGTCCTCGGTCAAGGGCTGTCCGCGGGCGGCCAGTCGGCGATAGGCCTTCTGTAGATCGCGGCGGTACGTACCGGACTCGATCTCGCGCAGGGTGCGATTCCAGTAGGTGGTGAGGAGGGTCCAGCGCTGCGCAAGAGTTTGGAATCGGAAGCGCAAGGCCGCGTTGCGAATGGCGAGTTGCTGGGTCTCCAGCATCAACCGGTTCAGCTCTTGTCGTGGCACGTGCGGGGGTCGCCGTTCCACTCCCAAAAAGAACGACTCGTACAGCGCGCGCAGGCGCTCCATCTTGCGCTCGGCGTCCTCGAGGCGGGCTGCGATGGCCTCCGAGGTCAGTAGAGCTATCCCGACACCGGGCTTTCGCAGCGGCGCGGCACGAAAGAACGCCATTGTTCGCACCAGATGTCGGCGGGAAACCCACCCATCTTGAGGACGGTGTGGCGGGACTCGCGCCGGGCGGGCTCATCGTAGTTGTCGTTCCGTTCCCGACCCATCGGAACGTAGCCTCGAACTGACGTACCAAAGCCGTAACACGGAGGCATTCAGCGTCAGGAGAGACAGGTGATGCCGGCAACCGCGCGCAGATTGTGGCACGGCGGTGGGAGCACCATTCACCCACGCACCCGCGCTTTGTCATTCGTCAAACGGGACGGTTGGCGCCATCCAGACGCTGAATGGTTTCCAGCAACACTTCGATCTGGAAGGGTTTTCGCAAGAATGCGGCCGCCCCGGTTGGCCGGTCCTGCGAGGTCGCCGTCAGGATGACGACCGGTACCTTGGACAGGGCCGGGTCGTGCTGGATCGTTTCCAGCACTTGCCACCCGGTCACGATCGGCATCATCAGGTCCAAAATCACGAGATCGGGCGGAGATCGGGGGTCCAGGGACAGAAAATCCAGCGCCTGTCTCCCGGTCCGGGCGGGGATCACGTCGTAGCCCTTCTCCTCCAGCAGCTCTTGCACGGCGTCCCTTATCTCCAGGTCATCCTCCGCCAGCAAGATGGTGCTTGTGCGCATTAGATACGTTCCCCATCAAGAAGCATTCCAACCCACTCTTGCCCAGTCTTGGCCCCTGCGTGACGCAGCGGCCCCGCCAGCCAGGTCGATCATTTGGCGTCCGGGAGCGCAGGGGTAGGGGATACGCTCCTACCGCCTCCCCCACCGCCTCCTTGATCGCCGCATCCCACGGTTTCCAGGATCCCGAGCAACTCGTCGATGTCGATGGGCTTGCGCAGGCAGGCCAGGGCAGGCCGCGCATGGGGCGCCATGCGTTCCGCCGCTTCGGCGTCGGCCGATACGATGACCACCGGGATCTGGCACCAGTCGGCCGTGCTCCGCTGGATCGACCAGAATTCCCAACCATCCATCACCGGCATCATCAAATCGAGGAGAATGGCCGCGGGCATCTGCCGCGCCTGCTTCAAGTGTTGGACGGCGTCCCGGCCATTCCTTGCCACCGACACGAGGTAGCCCTCCTGCTCCAGCACCTCGGCGAGCGCTTCGCGCACGTCGCGATCGTCCTCTACCAGCAGGATCTCAGTTGCTGGCATGCGGGCGGCTTCCATTCTTGGTGACGGTGGTTAGGTGGCTGCCGCTCTCGCTGTTCGACGGCGCGTGGTTCTGCAGCACGCGCGGCAGTTCGACAACGAACACCGAGCCCACGCCCGGTTGGCTCTCCACGCGGATGGTCCCGTTGTGGGCGTCCACGATCTGGCGGGTGATGTACAGCCCCAACCCCAGGCCGCCGTATGAGCGCGACGAGACCGCCCGCTGAAAGCGGCGGAAGATACGGTTCAGATCCTCGCCGTTGATCCCAATGCCGTAGTCCTGAATCCGCAAGCGACCGCCGGCACTGGTATTCTCCACCGTGATCTCGATGGGCTTTCCACTCCCGTACTTGATGGCGTTGCCGAGAATGTTCGTCACCACCTGTTCCAGCCGCAGGCGATCCCATTCGCCCTGCACGGTGGCGTCGCTCTGCAGCTGCAACTGACATCCGGCCGCCGACAATTCTTCGGCAAACCGACCGGCAACGTCCTGAACCACCTCGACCAGATCCACGGTATCGGTCTCGAGGCGCAGGCGGCCCGAAGAGATCCGGGACACGTCCAGCAGATTGTCGATCAGCGCCTCCAGCCGTCTCACCTGTCGTTCGCAACGCTCCAGCACCCGCCGCAACTGCTGGGGAGCGATCTCGAGGTCGCCGGTCCGTTTGCGCAACAGGCGTTGAAAATGGATATGCAGGGGCGTCAATGGCGTGCGGAGCTCATGCGAAGCGATGGACAGGAATTCGTCCCGCGCCCTCACGGCCTCCTGGGCCTTGTGATAGAGGCGCGCGTTCTCAACCCCCAGCGACACCCGCTGCGCCAGGTCCTGCGCCGTCTCCAGATCTCGGGAACCGAACTTGCGCGTCGTGCTGCCGGCCACCAGCACGATCTGTCCCAGCACCTGTTCGCGCATGGACAGGGGCACCACCATGGCGGGCCCAGCTCCCAGGCGGTGTAACGTCTCCCACCCCGGTAGTCGAGTTTCCAGGAGTCGGCTGCCAGCGCGGCGAAATCGGCGGTGGTTTGGGGTTGGTTCCTGGCCAGGATCTCGGCCAGGTTTGGCACTCCGAGGACTCTCTGGCGAAATTCCCTGGTGGTGCTTTTCAAGGTGGGATCCGCGTGGACGATAGCCACCTCGTAGCCGGGGTTGTCGCCGCCGGTGGTGGTGGCGATCATGCACCAGTCACAAAGTGAGCTGACCGCCAGCTGGGCCACGTCATCCAGGGTGGCGCGCCGATCCAGGGAGCGCAGCAGGATCTGACTGGCTCCCGCCAGCAGCCGCTGTCGTTCCTCGGCGCGGCGCCGTTCGGTGATGTCCTCCACAACCTTGATGAAATGTTTCGGCCTGCCAGCCGGGTCGCGCAGCAGCGACACCGTGAGATCCACCCACACAGTGTGACCTTCCTTGTGCAGGTACCGCTTCTCACGGTGGTAGGTGTCGATCTCGCGGGCGATGAGCTGCTTGAACGCAGCCACCTCGCTGGCCACGTCGTCGGGGTGGGTGATGTCCTGAAATCGCAACTCCAGGGCCTCTTCGCGTGAATAGCCGGTGATCTGGCAGAAACGGGGATTCATGCGCAGCCATCGTCCATCCGCGGCCGTCAGCGCGATCCCGACCGGGGCGGCGTTGAATGAAGCCTCATACAGGGCATAGCTCTCCTTGAGGGCGGCCTCGCCGCGTTCCCGTTCGGCGGCGCGCAATGCCTCCTCCTGGCGGTGAATGCGCCGGCTCTTCTGGAAGAGATCGACGAACACCGCCACCTTCGCCGTGACCACGTCGGGATTCAACGGTTTGACCAGATAGTCCACCGCGCCCACGGCGTACCCCCGGTCGACCATGTCCACGTCGAAACCGGCGGCCGTCAGAAAGATGATGGGCGTGTGCTTCGAAGCCTCGCGCGTCCTGATGAGGCTGGCCGTCTCGAACCCATCCATGGTGGGCATCAGCACATCCATCAGAATCACCGCGAAGTCGTGCTTCAGCACCAGGCGGAGGGCATCGACGCCTGAAGGTGCCGAGAGGATCTCTATGCCCGGCCTGGCCAGTATTCCGTCCAGCGCCAGAATGTTCTCCCGGTGATCATCGACGATCAGGATCTTGGCTATGTCGTCGTCGGACTGCATCACGTCGCGCGGCACGGGGTCGTCGATTGGTGGCAGGCGGGCTGGGGTGGTGCTTTCGGCGGCCGCCCTGGA
>JBDSME010000209.1:0-6966 GCA_039916065.1 Polyangia bacterium | reverse complement strand
CAGCGCGAGCGGACGCGCGAGATGTCGGAAGTTGTTGCCCGCTTGTCACCGGCGGTGCGCGGGCAGTTCAGTCAAGTACTGGTTCGCGTGATCGAGGAACTGTCGTCATTGCCACAGGAAAAGCCATGAAAATCATCGTATCGGTCAAGAACGCCACCAAGGACTATGCGCTCGGCAAGGTGACGGTGCCCGCGTTGCGCGGCGTATCGCTGGATGTCGCCGAGGGCGAGTTCCTCTCCATCGCCGGGCCGTCGGGCAGCGGCAAGACCACCCTGCTCAACCTGATAGGTTGCGTGGACACGCCCACCGCTGGCACCGTGGAGGTGGGGGGGCGCGACACGCGCAAGCTGTCCGAGCGGGCGCTGACGGAGCTGCGCCTCAACACCATCGGCTTCATCTTTCAGAGCTTCAACCTGGTGGCCGTGCTCAGCGTCTTTCAGAACGTCGAGTTGCCGCTGCTGCTGCAGAGGAAGCTGGGCAAGGCCGAGCGGGCCTCCCGCGTCACGGCGTTGCTGGAACGGGTGGGCCTGGGAGAGCACGCCAGCCACCGCCCCAGCGAGCTGTCGGGAGGCCAGCGGCAACGGGTGGCCATCGCCCGCGCCCTGGTGACCCGTCCCCAGCTGGTGCTGGCGGATGAACCGACGGCCAACCTGGATTCGGTGACCGGCCAGAACATATTGGAAATCATGAAGGAGCTGAATCGCACTGAACGCACCACCTTCATCTTTTCCACCCACGACGCCAAGGTCATGGCCAATGCCACCACCGTGGTGCGACTGGCGGACGGCAAGCTGGTGGACCGCCTCACCGGCGCCGAGGCGGTGGCCGCTGCGGTGTCGCGCCCGACGACGGTCGCTGGGGTGACCGGAGTGTCGGGATGAAGGGCAATCTTTCCACCTTCGGGGTGATCGCGCAGATCGCCTTCCGGAACCTGTTCGCCAGCCGCCTCAAGACCATCATCGTGGGCGGCATCATCTTCTTCGGCGCCTTTCTGGTGGTGGTGGGGACCTCGTTCCTGGACAGCATCGATCAAGGGATGAGCCGCAGCATCACCGGCAGCGTGGCCGGCCACATCCAGGTCTATTCCAGCAAGTCCAAGGACGAACTGGAAGTGATGGGCGGCTTCAGCATGGAAGGCGCCAACCTGGCGCAGCTCGATGACTTCGCCAAGGTGCGGGACACCCTGGCTGCCGTGCCGAACGTCAAGGCCGTGGTGCCCATGGGCATCAACGGCGCCATCGTGACCTCGGGGAACACCATCGACGTGGCCCTGTCCGAGCTGCGCGACCTGGCCCGCAAGAAGCTGGCCGGGCACGCCAGCGCGGTCGACCAGGCGGCCTACGAGGCGTCGAAGGGACACCTGCGACAGATCCTCACGGTGTTGCAAGGAGACATCAAGAACCTGGGACAGCTCCACGACGAGCGTACGGTGTCGAAGGACGACGCGGCGGCGGTCAACCGCGCCGCCTCCCCGGAGTTCTGGGCCTCCTTCGACAAGGATCCCCTGGACGCCCTCGAGTTCCTGGAGAACCGCATCGCCCCTCAGGCGACCGACGCGGACATGCTGTTCCTGCGCTATGTCGGCACGGACCCCGATGCGTTCGCCCGGTCGTTCGATCGCATGAAGATCGTGGATGGCACGTCGATACCCCGGGGGAAGCGCGGCTTCCTGTTCGCCAAGTTCACCTATGAGGAGCAGGTGAAGCTGAAGACGGCGCGCCGACTCGACAAGATCAAGCAGGCCCGAGACGACCGCGGCACCACCATCGCCAAGGATTCGGAGCTGCAGCGCTTCGTGAAAGAGAACAGCAGCCAGGTCCGCGAGATCCTGCTGCAGCTCGACGCACCGAAGACGGTGATCTTTCGCGAGAAGCTACAGCGCAAGCTGGGCAGCGGCGAGACCGACGTGGGCAAGTTGCTGTCCGCCTTCTTCAGGACCGATGACGCCAACTTCGAGGACCGCTATCACCTTTTCTACGACGAGCTGGCGCCGCTGCTGCAGCTCTACCGGGTCCGCATCGGGGACAATCTCACCATCAAGGCGTTCACCAGGAGTGGTTACGTGCAGTCGGTGAACCTGCCAGTGTACGGCACCTTCAACTTCACCGGGCTGGAGAAGTCGCCGCAAGCGGGCGCCCTCAGCCTGATGGACATGGTCTCTTTCCGGGAGCTTTATGGTTTCCTCACCGCCGAGCGCGAGAAGGAGATCATGGCCCTGAAGTCGGCCATGAACGCGCGCGATGTGTCGCGGGAAAATGCCGAGGCCGAGCTGTTCGGCACCAAGCAGACCGAGGCGGACACTGTCCAGGCGCCGGTCCAGGCGCCGGTCACCGCGAAGCCGATGCTGGTGCCGCCCAGAGGCAAGCCGCGCACCGTGGTAGCGGAGGCCACTCCGGGCATTCACCCGCCCGAAGGGGACGGGTTCGGCGCCCGCATGATTCGCGAGGATCTGACCAAGCGGCTCTACGATCCCCAGCAGCTTCAGAGCGGCGTGGTGCTGAACGCCGCCGTCATCCTGAACGACCCCAAGAAGATTCCTCAGACCATCAAGGACATCGAGGCAGCCGGGAAGCGCGCCGGTCTGCCCCTGAAGGCCATCACCTGGCAGAAGGCTTCGGGGATCATCGGCCAGTTCGTTACCATGATGCGCGTGGTGCTCTACACCGCGGTGTTGATCATCTTCGTGGTGGCCCTGGTGATCATCAACAACGCCCTGGTGATGGCCACCCTGGAACGGGTGCGCGAGCTTGGAACGTTGCGGGCCATCGGCGCCCAACGGCGGTTCATCCTCTCGATGCTGGTGATCGAGGCGCTGGTGGTGGGCATCATCTTCGGGGCGCTGGGGGCCGGGGTGGGGGCGGTGCTGGTTTCGGTGATCGGGAAGGTGGGCATCCCCGCCAAGAACGACATCTTCTATTTCTTCTTCTCCGGACCGCGCCTGCATCCCGAGATCGCCACCACGAACGTGGTGGGGGCCCTGGCAATCGTGATGCTGGTCAGTGGGCTGTCGGCACTTTATCCCGCCTGGCTGGCCATGCGGGTCACGCCACGCCAGGCCATGCAAAGCGAGGATTGAGCCATGTTTTCACGCCTCAAGACTGACTTCCAGATCGCCTTTCGCAGCCTGACCCAGCACGGGCGGCGCACCCTGTTTCTGGGCGTCGCCATCGCGGCGGTGACGGCGTTGCTGATCCTGTTGAATGGGCTGTCCACCGGAATCCGCGAGACCATGACTCACACGGCGACCACGCTCAGCACCGGTCACCTCAACGTGGGCGGTTTCTTCAAGGTCACCGCCGGCCAGTCGTCGCCGGTGGTCACCGAGTGGAAGAAGGTGCTGGAGGTGGCCAATCAGGCCGTTCCCGAGCTGGACTTCGCCGTGCAGCGTGGGCGCGGCTGGGCAAAGATCATCTCGGACACCGGCTCGCTGCAGGGCGGGGTCAACGGTATCGACATCCGCCAGGAGCCGGCGTTCAAGAACGTTCTGCAGATCACCAGCGGAAACATCGAGGATCTGGCGGAGCCGGGGACCATCCTGTTGTTCGAGGGGCAGCTCGAAAAGCTGGAGGTGAAGGTGGGCGACGCCATCACCATCTCCGCGCAGACCACGCGCGGCGTGGCCAACACCGTTGATGTACGGGTGGTGGCCATCGCCCGCGACATCGGCCTGCTCAGCAAGTGGAACGTGTACGTGCCCGCAGCGACCTTGCGCGCGCTGTACCAGCTGAACGCGAACGCCACCGGGGCCATTCATCTCCACCTGCGCGAAAAAGAGGTGAAGAATGTTCCCCAGATCGCCGCGCGCCTGCGCACCTCCCTGGAAAAGGCGGGCTACCGGGTGATGGACGCCGACCCGCGTGCCTTCTGGATGAAATTCGAGACGGTGAATCGCGAGGACTGGACCGGCCAGAAGCTGGACGTGACCACCTGGGAAGACGAGCTGTCGTTCATGACCTGGACCCTGGATCTGTTGAAGGGGTTGACCGCGCTGCTGCTGATCATCCTGGTGGCGATCGTCGTGACGGGCATCATGAACACCATGTGGATCGCCATCCGCGAACGGACCCGCGAGATTGGAACCCTGCGCGCCATCGGCATGCAGCGCGGAGGGGTCCTGTGGATGTTTTTGCTGGAATCGATGCTGCTGGGGCTGTTCAGCACGGCGGCCGGCGCGGTGGGCGGGGCGCTGATCGCGGCGGGGTTGAACGCCCTCAACATCGCCGTGCCCCTGACGGTGCAGCTGTTTCTGATGTCGGATCGCTTGCACGTGGCCGTGCATCTGAGCGCCCTGCTCTCGTCGGTAGGGCTGCTGACGTTGGTCACCGCCCTGGCGGCGCTTTACCCGTCCTTTCGGGCAGCGCGGCTCAAACCGGTCACGGCCATGTCGCACTTCGGTTGACCACCGGGCCTTCAACCATTTTGCAACTTTTTTTGCCAACGCGGTCGCACTGACAAAACGGAGCTCGCTGATGATTTTTGTTCGCCTTTCCCGAATGATTGGTGCCGGCGTGCTGCTGGCGGCCCTGGCGTTGACCGGTCCCGCGGCGCGCGCCGCCCTCACCCAGCCCCAGCTGGTGGAGAGGCTCAAGGCGGTGGACGATCGCCAGAAGAACCAGGGCGACTGGCACTCGCACATCTACATGGAGCAGAAGGAGAAGGACAAGGTGGACGTCGTCTATGAAGGCGAGGTCTACCGGCGCAGCCAGGACCAGAAGTTCGTCATCATGTTCACCAAGCCGAAAGCGTCGCAGGGGCAGGGTTATCTGCGCATCGATCAAAACCTCTGGTTTTACGATCCGGCGGTGGGCAAGTGGGAGCGGCGGACCGAGCGCGAGCGCATCGGTGGCACCAACTCGCGCCGCAGCGACTTCGACGAGTCGCGCCTGGCCCAGGAGTACGATCCCGAGGACAACGGCGAGCAGAAGCTGGGGGCATACACGGCGCAGGCCATGACCCTGAAGGGCAAGCCCGGTCTGGATCTGGCTTTCCCGGTGATCAAGCTGTGGGTCGACAAGGACACCAACAACGTCCTGAAGCGCCAGGAGTTCGCCCTGTCCGGACGCCTGCTGCGCACGTCCTACTATCCCAAGTGGAAGAAGGCCTACAGCGAATCGAAGAAGGGTGACGTCTGGTTCCCGGAAGAGATTCGTTTCTTCGATGAAGTGGAGAAGGCGAACTCCACGCTGATCCTGATCCGCCAGGTTGAGTTCAAGCCTCTGCCCGGCAATCTATTCACCAAGGCCTGGCTGGAGAGCAAGAGCCGGTGATGGCGGGCGCCGCGTTGGGGAGCGAGGCACGAACAACGGTGGCGGCCGACCAGGATGACGGCACGGTGGGCAGCCTGATCGGCGCATGCGGTTTGAGGGCGGCAGCCGTCCTGTTCCTCCTGCTGTGGTCGTCGCCTGCGGGCGCCGCCGAGCAACAGCGGCCCACCGAGGATGACCTGTTCGGCGCGCCAGCGACCGCTGCGCCCGGGGGTGGTGGTGAGGCGGCGCCGCGCACCGCTGGCGCCGGCGGTGGCAATGCCGGCGCGGGCACCGGGGCGCCATCCGCCGCCCCGCCGGCCCCGTCCGCCCACCTGCCTTCCGGAGTTTCGCCGGCGGCGGCTGACGCGGCGGCGGCCGTTCCCGCCACCCCGGCGGAAGCGGACGGCACCAGCGCCAGCTCCCGCGACCTCCAGCTCCTCGGCGATCCCGGCGCCGGTCCTCGGCTGAGCGAAGAGACCGCGCCCGAAGACCCCCTGAGAATCGGCGGGCAGCTCTATCTGCGCTCCGCATACGCGCAGCCTGGGTCGGTGCTCTATGACAGCACCACCAATCCGGTCACCTCGCGCACCGTCACCTTTTCCGCGCCATCGCTGGTCGATGCCTACTTCGATGCCCGCCCCAATGACCGGGTGCGCGGCTTCGTGCTGGGCCGCATGTTTTTCGATCCCACCTTACCCACCACTGCCACCACCGCCGCACCCGCCAGCATGGGGACGACCACCGGCACCCTGAATCCCACGGTCCCTTTGATCTCGGGCGTCTCCAACACCCGCGGGCCATCGGTGGTGCTGGACCAGCTCTGGTTGCGCTTCGACATCGGTCGCAAGCTGTTTGTCACCGCCGGCAGGCAGCACGTGCGCTGGGGCACCGGTCAAGTGTGGAGCCCCACAGACTTCTTGCACCCCGTAGCGCGCAATCCCGTGGCCGCCTTCGATGCCCGGCCCGGCTTCACCATGTTGAAGCTGCACTTTCCCTGGGAAGAACGGGGCTGGAACTTCTACGCCTTCGCGCTGGTCGAAGGGGTCCGCCGCTGGGACGTGAACCAGAACCGCTATGTCTCCAGTTCGGATGCCACGGAAAATCTACGCCAGGTTGGGGGGGCTGCCCGCGCCGAGTTGGTCTTCGGAACCGCCGAGCTCGGTCTGGATATCGTCGCCTACAGCGATCGCAAGGCGCGCTATGGCGGCGACCTGTCGTTTGGCATCGGCGACTTCGACCTCTATGTGGACGCCGGCCTCGCTTACGGCAGTCAGATTCCCCGGGTCGATGTGGACTGCGCCACCACGCTTATGCCCAGCAGTTGTGTTTATTACTCCGTGGGAATCAAGCCGCAGGTGGTGGTGGGCGGAACCTACTCCCTCAAGTACAACGACAACGATGTCCTCAGGGTAATCGGCGAGTACTTCTACAATTCGCGCGGGTACAGCGATCCCCGCGCTTACCCGTTGCTGTTCGCCACCGGCACCTTCGACTTCTTCTACACAGGGCGGCACTACGCCGCTGTCTCCGCCTTCCTGCCGGCGCCCTGGTCCTGGAACTACACCAACTTCACCGCCACCACGCTGGGCAATCTGTCCGATCAGTCATTCATCAGCCGGCTCGACTATTCCCACACCCTGCTCACCCACCTGTCGTTCGAGGCCTTCGGAGCCGTGAACTACGGCCGCCGCGCCGGCGAGTTCAGGCTGGGCTTCGACGA
>JBDSME010000208.1:0-3176 GCA_039916065.1 Polyangia bacterium | reverse complement strand
TCGACAATCTATCGCGACCATGCGCAGTTCGTCTGGATCAGCCTGCAACGGTTCGGAGTTCATCCCGCTGATCTCGACGATATTGTCCAGGAAGTGTTCATCGTCGTGCAGCGCCGCTTGCACACCTTCGATTCGAGCGGACGGATCACCACCTGGCTGTTTGGCATTTGCATGCGCATCGCCGCCAACTACCGCCGGAGGCGCCGCTGGAAGTTTGAGATTCTTTCCGGCGGGCGCCACGACGAGCGACCTAACTCGCTGGTGCTCTCGGATGAATTGCTGATTCGACGGGAAGAGCGCGAATTCGCGGACCGGATCCTCGGCAAGCTTGACGTCAGCAAGCGCGCGATCTTTGTCATGTTCGAGCTCGAGGCGTTGTCGTGCGCCGAGATAGCCACACTCATGAACATCCCCGTAGGGACCGTCTATTCGCGGCTACACAGCGCCCGGCAACAGTTAAAGAAACTGCTAGCCCGGGCCTCGTCAGTGCCAGCGCCAATCGACAACGAGCATCCGAAAATTCAACCCTCACCGGGTCAGCGCCGCGGTGCGCCGCACCTTAGCGCGACCCAGAGCGCTGCCCCCTCAGTCGGGTCGCTTGTACAGGAAGATGTCGATCTTTAGCGCCAGAGCCACCAGTTGCGTCCGCTGAATCCTGGCCGGCAGCTGTCCGCCAAAATAGAGAACGACCAGACCGTGCACGTAGGCCCAGGCATCGACTGCGACGACCGTGGGATCTTTGACGGTTGAGTGTCCCGCCTCGATGCAGGCCACGATGGTACCGCGAAAGTAGTTGAACACCGCGCGTGTCACTTCGGCGACGGGACCTGACCGGAACTCATCGGGTCGCGGCCCGTACATGACCTTGAAATGGGCGGGATGGCTCAAGGCAAAGCGGACATAGGTGGTCGCCACCGCCTGATAGCGGGACACCACTCCATCCCCGGCGCGACGCGCAGGCCGCATCAACTCGGCGTGCAGCCTTTGAAAGCCATCGACGGCAACGGCGGCCAACAAGGCGCCCTTCGTGGCGAAGTGACGGTACGGCGCCATCTGTGAAACCCCCAACCGCGTGGCCACCGTCCGCAACGTCAGTGCGTCGGGGCCAGACTTCTGCACTATCTCAACCGCAGCACTCACCAGCTCTTCGCGCAAGTTGCCATGGTGATAGGCCGTTTTTGCATGCGGCCTACGAGAAGGCATAACGGGTCAGTATGTCGCAGCAAAGATCCCCGTCAACGAAGGAAATGCCGACTGTCTAGAGTTCTCGGGCCTCCATGCGACGGTTCTTCTGCCGGCCTTCTTCCGTGTCGTTGGGGGAGACGGGGCGCTCGTCGCCGTGGCCAACTGCGTCCAGGCGGCTGGCCTCGATCCCCTTGGAGACAATGTAAGCGCGGCAAGCCTTGGCGCGCTTCTCGGACAGAACCTTGTTGGCTTTCGCCTTGCCCACGTTGTCCGTATGGCCGGAGATCTCGACCCGCGCGCTCTTGCGGCGCGCCATGAAATCGACCACCTGGTCAAGCTGCGGAAACGATTCGGGCCGAATGGTGGCTTTGCCGGTATCGAAGTTGACACCGGTCAGCACCAGCGGCGGCGGTGCACCTTCCCGCTTGTAACGGAGCGTCAGCTTGACGTTCTGTTTGGGCTCATCGGCCACGGTCACCGAGGTGGCGATGTCCTTGCGCCCCAAGCTCAGGTAGGTGATCTCGTACTTCTGCCCCACCGGTACCAGCACCTCGGCATAACCGGCGCTGTCCGTCTCGTCGGTGTAGTACTTCTCGCCGCCGGGCGCGGCCATGGCGATCACCACGCCCTTGATGGGACCCTTGTCCTTGTCGACGACGATGAATCTCATCGCTGCTTCGGTCCTGGTCGGCTGGAGCTTCGACGGCTTCGCTCCGTGCGCTTCCTTCGCCGTGCCCGAGTCCTGGAGCACGAAATCGTTGGTCTCGCCACCAGCTCCTGACGCGCCATGTGACGGGGCCGGACTGGCACCGAGAGCCAACACCGTAACCGCGGTCATTACGAACTGACGCATAGGGGTTCCTCCGTCGCCGAGGGTCGGAAAGTGGTCGTTCCGAACGTATCACACCCCTTGCCGTTTGCCGACGAGCAGGTGGGCGTGATATCCCCTAGTATCATCAGATGTTGAGGCCGGCCCAGATGTGTAGCCCCGCCCACCTGCTCGTCGCCACGACCGTCCTGTCGGCGCTGATGGCCTGTCAAGCCTCGCCTTCGGGCGAAGGCGGAGGTAACGGGCACCCGAACAGTGGGGGCACCACGGGAAGCGGCGGCGCGCCCGTCGATGCCGCCGCCGACGCGGGGGGCGGAAGCGGCGGCGCCAGCACGGCGACGGGCGGTGCCAATGCCGGAACTGGCGGCGCAAACACCGCAACCGGGGGCGTCGGGGCCGGCGGGTCTGGCGGCGCGGCCGACGCAGCGACCGGTGGTGCCGCTGGTGCAGGCGGCAGCGGAGGGCCGGGCGGCGTCATCGGAGCCGGGGGCAGGGCTGGGGCAGGCTCGGGCGGCGCGGGAGGCCGCGGCGGCCAGGTAGGAACCTGTCCTTTCGGTTCCGCTGATCAGCTTATCTGGTCGGGAGTGGCCCCAGGAGGAGCGGGGGTGACGGTCAGGGAGGTGGTCACGGAAAGAAGTACCAATCCGCGGCTTCATGACCGCACCATCGCGGGCGTCACCAAGCCGTCGGTGTTGCCATATCTGGCGGCGAAACCCAACGGCGCGGCCGCTATCGTCCTGCCCGGCGGCGGGTACACGCACCTCGCGTACGACAAAGAGGGTACCGAGATCGCGACCTGGCTCAATTCCGTGGGTGTGTCGGCCTTCGTCCTCAAGTACCGCTTGCCGTCCGATTTCCCGGGTGAGGGGTGGGTGGCCCTGGCAGATGCTCAGCGCGCCCTACGCCTGATTCGCAAGAGCGCCGCGGCGTGCAAGATCGACCCGGCGCGCATCGGCGTGATTGGTTTTTCGGCGGGAGGGCATCTCGCTTCTCAGCTCGAAACGCGCTTCAGTGCCCCGTTGACGCCGGCCGTGGATGATGTCGACGCCATCGACGCTCGTCCGGCGTTCGGCGTCCTCGTGTACCCCGTCATCTCCATGAATCCGGCGATTGCCCATGCGGGCTCGAAGACGGCGTTGCTTGGCGCAAACCCAGCAGCCGC
>JBDSME010000207.1:0-2957 GCA_039916065.1 Polyangia bacterium | reverse complement strand
TCCTTGCTCCATCCGAGGTGCACCGCCACCGGCGCGACCACACCCCAGGCGATGATACCGCCGCCGAAGAGGCTGGCGGCGCCGCGCAGGCCGATGAACATTCCGGTCGCGGCCATCAGCGGACTGGTGGCCACGCCCAAGGTCAAGGAGGCGGCGCTCAGGCCGCCCACGGTCAACGGCAGATACAGCGCCTGAGGAATCAACGCTGGTCGGCCATCCCGGAACCAGGTCAATGCCGCCGCCGCGGCCGCCGCCCAGATCAGGAAACGGGTCCGCCGGGCGGCGCTGCCCTGGTCGCCGTGCACGGTCCGGATCAGCTCGGCGGTGGCGGTGCCGGTGGGAAAGGGGAGGGCGTCCTCGACCACCAGCTTGCGTCGGAGCAGCACGCCCAGAACCACGCCGATCAAGGCGAGCCCCATCCCCCACACCCACAGGGCCCACGCGGGCGTGGCCTGCCCCATGAGATTCAACGCGGGCATGGGCGCCATCAGTCCGTGAACAAAGCCCATCACCGCCGCGGACGCAGCCGCGGTCTGGGCGACGTTGTTCTCGAAGGGACCGAAAGGCATGCGCGCCAGGCGCTTGAAGCTGGCGAAGAAGGTGAAGCTGAGCAGCGCCGCCGTCAGCGCGCCGCCGTCGATGAAGCTGGACTTCAGGCCGGTGTAGACATTTCCGGCGGCCAGCACGGCGCCAATGGCCAGTCCGACCGCCAGGGCCCGCGCCGTGAGCTGGCGTGGCCGCGGCCCACGGACCGGCGCGCTATCGGTTGCCGACGGCCAGCCGTTCTCCAGTTCGACCACCGCGTCGACCGTCAACTCGGCGCGTGACGCGGCACCGGGGGAGGCGCTGCCAGCGAGCGCGGACGCGCGGTCGACCCGTGGTGTCTCCGACTGGAGCGCCTCGTCGCGGTTGAACGTGAGGGGAAGGGCCGGCATGACTAACGCGCCTTCGGCGCTCGCGGGAGGGCTAGCCCTGGCATCTTAGGGGGCCCACCCGCTTGCCGGCAATCCGACGCTGGCCGGCGCGGCAAAGCCGCGCCTCCCGGTGCTTGGACCTGTCCTTCCGTCGCCTGAAGACTTGCTTCATTCGTCAACATTTCATGGAGAAGGCATCTAGTGCCCGGGAAAGGTGAAGGCTTGCATGTCAGGGCGGCGCTTCGTCCTCGCGCACGGCGGCTTCGCGGGTACGCAGGCCGTGCTTCCAGAGGAGACGGTAGAAATAGATGCGGTCCACCCCGGCCGATCGTGCCGCCACGCTGACGCGGTTGTCGTTCACGCGCAGCAACTCTTCCAGATACCGCTTCTCGAAACTGTTCACCCATTCGTCCCGCGCTTCGCGGAGGGGGCGCCCGATGCCGGCGGCGGTCTCGGGGGTAGGCATGGCGGAGGTGGCGCTGCTGGTCTGCGGAGGCGTGAATTCGCGCAGGGCCGCGCAGCGCTCCAGGTGGTTGCGCAGTTCGCGGATGTTCCCCGGCCAATCGTGACGGGCCAACCTGCCCAGAAACTCCGGCGAGAGCAGGGTGCGCGCGGTGTCGGGCTCGAGCGCGCCCATCGATCGCACGATGTGTTCCACCAGCAGCGGCAGATCCGTGATGCGTTCGCGCAGCGGCGGGATGCGCACCTCGACCACCGCCAGGCGATAGTACAGATCGGAGCGGAACTTGTGGGCCGCCACCTGGTCGCGCAAGGAACGATTGGTTGCCGCCACCAGCCGCACGTTCACCGGCAGGTGCACGTTGGTGCCGATGCGACGCACCTCGCGGCGCTCCAGCACGCGCAGCAGCTTGGGCTGAAGGTCGATGCTCAGCTCGCCGATCTCGTCGAGAAATACAGTGCCCCCGGCGGCCGCCTCGAAGACCCCCTGGCGCGAGCTGACCGCGCCGGTGAAGGAGCCTCGCTCGTGGCCGAACAGCTCGCTTTCCAGAAGCTGCGGGGGGATGGCGCCGCAATCGACGATCAGGAACGGCTTGTCGCGGCGGCGGCTGCCGCGGTGAACGGCCTCGGCGGAGATCTCCTTGCCGGTGCCGGTCTCGCCTTCCAGCAACACCGTGGCGTCACTGGCGGCTGCACGTTCCAGCGTCTCGAACACCGCGCGCATGTTCGGCGACTGGCCGACCATGCGGCCGAATCGTTCGCGTTCGCGTTCGCTGCGGGCGTCGCGCTCATCGGAAAACGACAAGGTATCGCTCCCGAGCGCCAGGGCCGCGCCGCCGCCTCTATGGCCATTCACCACGAAGCAGACTATCGGCGGCTACCCGACATATCTGAAGAGCAGCCGGAGCGGTTTCGCCGCTCGCGGGAGGGCTCGCCCTCCCGCGGGCCCACCCGCTTGCCGACAACCCGGCCTCGCCCGGCGCGGCAAAGCCGCGCCTCCCGGTGCTTGGACTGGCGCCACCGTCGCCTGAAACCTAAACCTCGGGTTTCCGAGAAGGGATCGAGGTCACGGCCGAGGCGCGAGAGGTGCCCCCGCGCGTCAGAGCGAGGCTGCCACCGTGGCCGCCCCCAGCAACCCCGGCTGGGCGTGGGTCACCACCATGACCGGCAGCCGCTGCACCAGGGGCTGCAGGCGCCCCTTGCGGTCGAAGGCCTCGCGAAAGATCCCCTTTTGCAGGAACGGCAACACGCGGGGAGCTATCCCCCCGGCGACGAAGACCCCCCCGGTCGCCAGCACGGTCAGCGCCAGATTGCCCGCCAGCGCTCCCAGAACCCCACAGAATACCGACAACGCTGCCGCGCAAATGGGATCGGTGCCGTCCAGCGCCCGCTGCGAGATCACGGCCGCGGGATCGGCGGTGGCCATGGCCGCCTGCGTGGCGGGGTTTCCCAGCATGCGGAAGGCCGGCTCCTCGCTGAAAAAGGCGTACAGGTCCACCAGTCCGTGACCGGACAGCACCCGTTCGTAAGAGACCCGGCCGTAACGGGCGGCCAGATAGCGGAGCAGGTCGCACTCCAGCGGCG
>JBDSME010000206.1:0-10849 GCA_039916065.1 Polyangia bacterium | reverse complement strand
CAGCGGAACGTGGCGGTTTCCCAGGTGGTAGGCGCCGCGGCTCAACAAGAGCGGTTCCGCGGTGCGCGCCACGGACAAGGTCTCGGCGGCCGCTCGCACCCGCACCATTGGTGGGCCTCCCTCCTCCTCCCCCTGCCCCTGCCCCTGCCCCGCCAGCAGATCGCCTTCGCGCAACACCGTTCCCCGCGGCAACATCAAGGCCGCCTCCTGGCCGTCGTCGAGCCGTACCAGCAATCGGCTGCGCCGCCGATCCTCGAAGCTGAGCGTCACGGTTGGCGCCACCGGCGCCGCCTTCAGATCTCCCCTCACCACCCTGGTCAGTTGCAACATGGCGGCGGTCAAAAGAGGAAGTACCGCTGGGCCAGTGGCAACACCGACGCGGGCTCGCACACCAGGAGCTCACCGTCGGCGCGCACCTGGTAGGTCTGCGGATCGACCTCGATGTTCGGCAGCGTGTCGTTGAAGATCAGGTCGTGCTTGCGGATGGTACGGGTGTTCTTCACGGCCACCAGCCGCCGGCGCAAGCCCAGCCTCGGCCCGATTCCATCCTGCAGCGCAGCGCCCGACACGAAGGTGATGCTGGTCGCCTTGCAGGCGTCGCCGAGCGCGCCGAACATGGGCCGGTAGTGCACTGGCTGCGGCGTGGGGATAGAGGCGTTGGGATCCCCCATGGGCGCGGCCGCGATCATTCCCCCCTTGATGATCACCGCCGGTTTGGCGCCGAAGAAGGCCGTCTTCCACAGCACGATGTCCGCCAGCTTGCCCACCGCCAGCGAGCCGACCTCGTGCGAGATGCCGTGCGTGATGGCGGGGTTGATGGTGTACTTTGCCAGGTAACGCTTCACCCGGAAGTTGTCGGCGCGCCCACCGGCGCTGGCGTCCGGCGGCAGGGCGCCCCGCTGCTGCTTCATCTTGTGCGCCGTCTGCCAGGTGCGCGTGATGACCTCGCCCACCCGGCCCATGGCCTGCGAATCGCTGGACATCATGCTCATCGCGCCCAGATCGTGCAGGATGTCCTCGGCGGCGATGGTCTCGCGTCGGATGCGCGACTCGGCGAAGGCGACGTCCTCCGGGATGCCGGCGTCCAGGTGGTGGCACACCATCAGCATGTCCAGGTGTTCATCGACCGTGTTCACCGTGTAGGGGCGCGTGGGGTTGGTCGAGGAAGGCAGCACGTGCGCCACCCCGCAGGCCTTGATGATATCGGGCGCATGACCACCGCCGGCGCCCTCGGTGTGATAGGTGTGAATAGCGCGGCCGCGAAAGGCAGCCAGAGTGTCTTCCACGAATCCCGACTCATTGAGGGTGTCGGTGTGGATGGCCACCTGCACATCATGGTCCTCCGCCACCGACAGACAGCAGTCGATGGCTGCCGGCGTGGTGCCCCAGTCCTCGTGCAGCTTCAGCCCCACGCAACCGGCCACCACCTGCTCGACCAGGCCTTCGGGCCGACTGGCGTTCCCCTTTCCCAGGAACCCCAGATTCATGGGAATGCTCTCCGCCGCCTGCAGCATGCGCGCGACGTTCCAGGCGCCAGGGGTACAGGTGGTGGCGTTCGTGCCAGCGGCAGGTCCGGTGCCACCGCCGATCATGGTGGTCACGCCCGACATCAGGGCATCGTCGCACTGCTGCGGCGAGATGAAATGAATGTGAGTGTCGATGCCACCGGCCGTGGCGATGCAGCCTTCGCCGGCGATGATCTCCGTCCCCGGGCCGATGACGATGCCCACCCCCGGTTGCGTGTCGGGGTTGCCCGCCTTTCCGATCCCGCTGATGCGTCCGTCCTTGATGGCGATATCAGCCTTGATGATCCCGGCCACGTCGACGATCAAGGCATTGGTGATCACCGTGTCCGCGACGGTGTCGCCGGTGCGCTGGCTCTGCCCCATGCCGTCGCGGATCACCTTGCCGCCGCCGAACTTCACCTCTTCGCCGTAGACCGTATGGTCGTGCTCGACCTCGATCATCAGGTCGGTGTCGCCCAGGCGCACCCGGTCGCCCGTGGTGGGACCGTACATCTCGGCATAGGCACGCCGGTCGATGGTTCTCATGGGTCCAGCCGCCCCATGATTTCGCCGCGAAAGCCCTGTACCACCCGCTCCCCCGCGTAGGCCACCAGGTCCACGGTCCGGGTCTGTCCGGGCTCGAACCGCACAGCGGTTCCCGCGGCGATGTCCAGCCGGTAGCCGCGCGCCAGCGCCCGATCGAACTTCAAGGCCGGATTGGTCTCGAAGAAGTGATAGTGCGAGCCCACCTGGATCGGGCGGTCCCCCGTGTTCGCCACCTCCAGGCGCACCGTGGCGCGCCCTTCGTTCAACGTCAGGAAGCCCGGCGCCGTCTCCACGGCACCGATCCCCAGGGTCTTCTTCGTGGGAATGGGCTGGTGCACTGTGACCAGCTTCGTTCCATCGGGAAAGGTGGCCTCCACCTGCACCTCCGTGATCAACTCGGCCACGCCGTCCATCACGTCGTCGGCGCCGAGCAGTCGCGTCCCCTCTGACATCAACTCGGCCACCGAGCGGCCGTCGCGCGCCCCTTCCAGGATGGCGCCCGAGATGTAGGCTACCGCCTCGGGGTAGTTGAGCTTCAGGCCGCGCGCCTTGCGGCGCTCTGCCAGCAACGCGGCCGTGAACAGCAGCAGCTTGTCTTTCTCGCGCGGGGTCAGTTCCATGTGTGTTCCCGGTGTGGCTGTTGAAGGGGACTGGGGGACGATCTTCTTCCAAAAGAGCGGGGCTGAATCTCTCGCAAGTCAGGTGGCCCAGATGCGCGGAGCCACCGCGGCACGACCCAGCAGCACGGGGCGGGCCAGGGTCCACAGGCGCTGGAACAGCAGGCGCGCGCGTTCGGCGCTGGGGCCGACATAACGGCAGACCCAAACCTGGCCATCAGACACGGTGGTGACCCCGGCGCGTCCCGGCAGGTCCACCTCCGCGGCCACGACGCGCAGGCGCGACAGCAACGCCACCCGATCGCGCTCTCGGTCCGCAGCATTGCTGTCTTGGCCCTCCACATACTGCGGCGCCGTCAACGGCGCTGTTGGCGAGACCGTCCGCCGCGCAGGTGGCCCCACCATTCCACCCACTAGTCCTGGCACCATGACCATGAAGCCGTTGACCCGCGCGCCGGCGAGGCCCCACGCCGCCGTGTGTACGTCGTCGGTGGCATCGAAGCGTCCGCGCTCCACGAACAGGGGATGCCCTTGCCGCCAGATCTCGAACCCCTGGCGACAACGACCGGTGGCAAAGGTCTCGCCGCGCGCGGGGAGTCCGAAGCAAAGCGTCTCGAGGCCAATGAAGGCGGCGCCTTCCTCCAGGCGCACCATCGTGGTCAATCGCGCGTGCGTCCCATCGTGCAGAATGGTCTCCTGGGGCAGCCATTCCAGGGTGGCCCCGGCAGCCACCTCGAAACGAAGCTCCTGGGACGCTGGCGGTCCGGCGCTGCGATACACCTTGGTGGCCGCCGGCGTGGTGAGCAGGGCGTGCGCCGCCTGCTCGGCCGTCACCTCCAGGCGCAGCCGATCGCCCCCGACCAATCCGCCCGGCGGGTGCAGCACATAGACATGCGGCACCGCGCTGACACCCGGCGACTGCGGCGGTTCTCGCGGTTCCGGCGGTTCCGGCGGCTCCGGATAGAAAGCCCGCTGTACCACCAGCGGACCGGTGTGACGCCGCCCCACCATCCGGGTGACGCCGTCCTCCGCTCGCGCGAACCGCAACAGCAGTTCGGCGCGCCAGCCGCCCGCCGCCTCGGGACCCGGGTCGCCTGCCCGCGCGGACTCAGCCATCCACGAAGCGGACGGGCCGTTCCCAGATGAGCAAGGCGGTACATCCCTCATCGCTGACCACGTCGTGGGTGGTTCCAGGTGGGTTGACGACAAGGGTACCGGCGCGGTGGGTTCCGCGCGCGTCACGCTGAGATCCGGCCAGGATGAAGACGTGCTCATAACCCTCGTGGCGATGATAGGGCACGCTGGCCCCTGGGGCGTAACGCAGAATGGACGCCATCGGGCCTGCTTCGTTGTCCTGTCCATAGAGGCGATGTTCGTCAACGCCGGGACGCAACACGGACCAGGTGAACTCTGGTTGGCGCGTCTGGGCGAGGAGCTCTGGAAACACCAGTGAGGCCAGGATCACCCGGCACCGACCGAACAGGCCACGAGCAACCTATCGAGGGACTTATCTGAGGGCATGCCGGCATCATACTTCTGACTGGCTGCAAATTGGCTGCCGGCTGATGATCGGGCTGCGTTGCAAAGGCCTGCGACAGGCTCAGCCGTGACCGGCCATGTGGCGGCCTATGGTCCCGATATCCGCGGACGCCGCCGACGTCTCATGGACGATCTTGCCCTCGCTGATCACCAGCACCCGATCCGCCAGGGTGAAGATCTCGTCGAGGTCAGCGCTGATCAACAACACCGCCGTACCACGGTTGCGGGCCTCCATGATGCGCGCGCGAATCTCGGCCACGGCGGCGAAGTCCAGGCCAAAGCACGGGTTGGCCGCGATCAGCAGCGCCACATCATCGTGCAGCTCGCGCGCCAGCACCGCGCGTTGCACGTTGCCGCCCGAAAGGCTGCGAATGGGCGCGTCGGGCCCCGACGTGCGAATTCCATACTCCGCGATCACCTTGCGGGCGTGCCGCCGTATCGCCGTCCGGTTAACCAGCGCCCGCGCCCAGGCAAAGGGGTGGCGGTCAAAGGTGCGAAAGCCGATGTTCTCCGCGACGGACATCTCTCCCACGCAAGCGTTGCGCAATGGCTCGTCCGGCAGGCAACGCACCTTCTGCTTGCGCATCTCCGCCCGCCGCGCGCGGAAAGGCACCCCGCCCACGCGGATCTCTCCGCCGCTGCCCGGACGCTGCCCCGCGAGAACCTCCAGCAGCTCCTCCTGCCCATTGCCCGAGACGCCGGCGATGCCCACGATCTCCCCGGCCCGGACCGTCAGCGACAGCTCCCGCACCGCCGCGGCTCCCAGATCGTCGCTGGCGTGCAGACCCTGGATCTCCAGCACCAGGGCCCCCGGCGCTTTGTCCTGGCGCTGGCTATCGCTGTCATTGCGCGCTGGCTCGTCGCCCACCATCAGGTGTGCCATCTCGTCGGTGGACAGCTCCCCCACCCGCCCCTGTCCCACCAGCCGGCCGCGCCGCAGGATGGTGACCTCATCGGCGAACTTGGTCACCTCCCGGAATTTGTGACTGATCATCAGGACGGTCAGCTGTCCGCGCCGGGTCATCTCGCGCAGCAAACCCAGCACCTCGTCCGCCTCGTCCGGCGTCAACACCGAGGTCGGTTCGTCCAGGATGATGATGGCGCTGCCGAGGTAGAGCTGCTTCAGGATCTCCAGCTTCTGCTTCTCCCCGGCGGCCAGGGTACGCACCGGGGCATCGGGATCCAGCCGGAACGGCATCCGGTCCATGAACGTCGCCACCGCCCGTCGTTCCTCCCGCCAGTCGAAGAAGAAGGGGTGCTTCTGCCGCGCCAGCACCAGGTTCTCCGCGACCGTCATGTTGTCCACCAGCGTGAAGTGCTGGTACACCATGCCGATCCCCTGCGCGGCGGCATCGCGCGGGCTCTTGATCGTCGCCTCGGCGCCCCGCACCAGCACGTGGCCGGCGTCGGCGCGGTAGTACCCCATGATGCATTTGACCAGCGTGCTCTTGCCCGCGCCGTTCTCGCCCAGCAACGCGTGAAACGAACCGGTCGGCAACCGCAGGGACACGTCATCCAGCACCGTGACGCCGCCAAAGGTCTTGGTCAGACCCACGGCTTCCAGGATGGGGGCCGGCGCCGCGTGCACCGCGTCCCCTTCCGAAGGCGTCAACCTGACCATCCCCGCAACGGCGGCCTCGATCACCGGGGCCAGGCTCACGAGATCACCGCCAGGAACCGCTCCGAACTGGAGACCGACCCGAACACCCCGTTCTGCATCTTCACCATCTTCACCGCCGCCGCGTGGTTTCCCCGATCCGTGGCGGCGCAGCAATCTTCCAACAGCAGGCACTCGTAGCCGCGATCGTTCGCTTCCCGCATGGTGGTGTGCACGCACACGTCGGTGGTGATCCCCGTCAGCACGATGTTGTCGATACGCCGCTGCCGCAAGATCAAATCCAGGTCCGTGGCGCAAAAGGACCCCTTGCCCGGCTTGTCGATGATCACCTCGCCCGGCAGGGGCGCCAGCTCCGGGATGATGTCCCAGCCAGGCTCGCCCCGCACCAGGATGCGCCCACACGGCCCGCTGTCGCCGATCCCCACACCCAGGTTGCCGGGAGTCTGACGCGAGCGCCAGCGCTTGTTTGCGGGCAGGTCCGACAGGTCGGGGCGGTGTCCCTCGCGCGTGTGGAAGATGTGGTAGCCAGCGTTGCGCATCCGCCCCAGGACCCGGCGAATCGGTTCGATGCAGGCGCGGGTCAGGCCGATGTCGTAACCCAGCAGATCGATGTAACCACCCCGGCCACAAAAATCTGTCTGCATGTCGATGACGATCAGCGCCGTGTTCTGCGGTCGCAGATCCCCATTCCAGGGCCAGGGATAGGGATCGCCGGGAACGAAACGTCCCGTGGCGAGAGGCGGTTCCTGCGCGACGACGTCTGATTTCATGGTGCGCGATCTCCTTACCGGGCGACCCGCAGCTCCGCCGGTTGCCCGCCGAGGGTGCGGGTGTTGGAGCTGGTGGCGACGATGATGATCAGGGTCAAGATGTATGGCGCGGCATTGAACAGGTAGTACCCGGAGGTCACCCCCACCGACTGCAGGGCCGGCCCCAGCGCGCTGGCGCCGCCGAAGAGCAAGGAGGCCAGCAGACAGCGAACGGGATCCCAGCGCGCAAAGATCACCAGCGCCACCGCCATCAACCCCTGGCCACTCGACAGTCCCTCACTCCATCCGCCGGGGTAGTAGAGGGACAGGAACGATCCCCCCACCCCGGCAAAGAACCCGCCGGCCACGGTGGCCAGCAGGCGCACCCGATTGACGTCGTAACCCATCGCCCGGGCCGCGTCGGCGCTCTCGCCCACGGTCCGCAACACCAGGCCCCAGCGCGTCCGCTTCAGGAGCAGCACCACCACGGCGGTCGCCACCAGCCCCAGTACGAACAGAGCGTTGATCTGCAGCGCCGAACGCAGCGCCGGGGACTCGCTCCACCAGCCCAATGACAGCGCCGGCAAATGGGGAGCGGTAACGTCAATCAAGGGCTTACCAATGAAGAAGGCCAGGCCCACGCCGAACAGCATCAGGGCGATGCCCACGGCGACGTCGTTCACGCGCGGGCGCGCGCACAGCACCGCGTGCAACGCTCCCAGCAGGCTGCCCACCAACCCGGCCGCCAGGATCCCCAACCAGGGTGAATGGCTGAGATAGGCCACGCCATACCCAGCCATTGCCCCCATCACCAGGGTGCCCTCCAGTCCCAAATTTACCCGCCCGCTCTTTTCGGTCAGGCACTCGCCCAGGCTGACGAACAGGAAGGGGGTGCTGATGCGGATGGAACCACCGAGCACCGCCAGGGCGACGCCATTCGACGCCACGCTCACGCGACCACCTCTTGTTTCTTGAGGTTGGTCCGGGCCTTCGTCTTGATCTTGGTTTTGGCCTTGCGCAGCTCACGTCCGTGGAGCGTCTCCGACAACAGAATCGAGATGAACAGCAGCCCCTGCAGCACGTTGACTGTGGCGTCGGGCAGGTCGAACCCGCGCTGCAACAAGCCACCACTGGCGCTGATGCCGCCGATGATGATCGACACCGGGATCACCGCCAGCGGGTTCTGCCGCGCGATGAACGCCACCAGCACTCCGGTGTAGCCGTAACCGGTGACCAGCGACGCATTGGCGGTGCCGTGTATGGCCGCCACCTCCAGCGCGCCGGCCAGGCCGGCGCAGGCGCCTGCCATGACCGTGGTCAGCACTATCAGACGCCCCACCGGCAAACCGTTGAGCAGCGCCGTCCGCACATTGCCCCCCACCACGCGGGCCGCAAAGCCGAACAGGGTCCGGTGCATCAGGAACCAGCCGAGCAGACACGCCCCCAAGCCCCAGGCCAGCCCCCAGTGCACATCCAGACCGGGCATGTTGCCGATCATGTTCGCATCGCCGATGGGCGTGGTGGACGGCTTGTTGAGACTGGCCGGATCCCGGAGCGGTCCCTCGACGAAGTGATTGAGAAGCGCGATGGCCACGTAGTTCAGCAACAGAGTGGCGATGGTCTCGTTGACGCCGCGGTAGGCGCGCAGCGCCCCGGCGATGCCAATCCACAGCCCTCCCACCGCCGCACCGGCCAGCAGCATGCCTCCTGCCACCACCAGCGGGCCGTGGGCATGCAACGCCAGTCCCGCCACCGCCGCGCCCAATCCCCCCATCACCAGAGCGCCCTCGCCCCCCAGCACCACCAACCCCAGGCGCCCCGGAAGCGCGGTGGCCAGCGCCGTCAACATCAGCGGCGCCGCCCGCAGCAGGGTGTTCTGGAACGAAAACCAGGTGCCGAACGAACCGCGCCACATTTGCTGGTAGATCGCCAGCGGATTGCGACCGATCACGGCCATGAACAGCCCGAAGGCGGCCAGCGCCGCCGCGAAGGCGCCCAACGGCACGCGGAGGCCGATCAGCGCACGACCTGGCGCCCCCCCCCACCCGAGGGAATAGTCGCCGGAAGGAACCGTCGCGAAGCCCGGTGATGCCTGCGCGGGCAACGGAGAAGGGGACACGCCGTCACCCAAGCTGAGTGACGATGGCGGTGGCGGTACCACTGGCTCCGCCGATCCTAAGCCCAGTCCCATTGCTATCCTGTCGCCATTGGTTTTCGCGGCCGCCGTTTTCAGCGCGCTCGTCAGTGGGTCTTCCCGACTACCCCCTCGACCAGATAGTCCATGCTCTCCAGCGCGATGTCGGTCTGCTTCTGCTCTGCACCCGCCGCGATCACCACCTTGCCGGTGTTGTCCTTCAGCGGCCCCTTGTAAATCACCATGGTGCCGGCCATGAACTTGGCCTTCGCGGCGTCGGCTTTTTTCTTGGTGTCGCCCGACACGGCCTTGCCGTACGGCGAAACCTTCACGAAGCCATCCTTGAGACCACCGCGCAACAGGTGCGGGTAGGTCTTGCCGGCCTGCACCCACTTCACGTAATCGGTGTACACCTTGCCCCAGTTCCACTCCGCGCCCGTCAGATATCCCTTGGGGGCCAGCGCCGACTGGTTGGCGTGGTACCCGGTCACCATGGCGCCCCGGCGTTCCGCCAGTTCGACGATGGTCTTGGGCGAATCGACGTGGGCGGTCAGCACGTCCACCCCCTGATCGATCAAGCTGTTGGCGGCCTCCGCTTCCTTCACCGGCATCGACCAGTCACCCGTGAAGATCACGGTGGTGGTGGCCTTGGGGTTCGCCGACCGCGCGCCCAGGGTGAACGAGTTGATGTTCCGCAACACCTGAGGGATGGGCTTGGCGGCGATGAAACCGAGCTTTCCGCTCTTGCTGGTCAGGCCCGCCACGATTCCGGCGACGTACTCAGCCTCGTCGATGTAGCCGAAGTAGCTGCCCACGTTGGTGGGATGCTTGCCTTCGGTATATAGGCCACCACAGTGCAGGAAGGTGGTGTCCTTGTACTTCTGGGCCATCTTCAAGATGTGCGGATCGAAATAGCCGAATGATGTCGGGAAGATCAGCTTCGCGCCATCGAGGTTGATCATGCTCTCCATGGTCTTCTGCACGGCCACCGTCTCGGGGACCATTTCCTCTTCGCGGATCTTCACACCGGGCAACTTGGCGATGGCGGCGGCGCCTTGCGCGTGCGCCTGGTTGTAGCCGTAGTCAGTCTTGGGCCCGACGTAGATGAACCCCACGGTCAGGGGCTCCGCGGCGCGAACCGGCGAGGACGCCGTGGCGGCCACAGCCACCCCGGCAACAAGCGCGAAACAAAAGGATCGAGGGGACAACCAGCGCTGGGAGAAATTGATCATGCTGCGCTTATAGAGCGCGCCAGGTTTCGCGTAGTTTTCCAGTCGAGCCGTTCTTCGTAACTTAGTTACGTCGACGCTACGATCGTCGTGGTTTCTATTGTGCGGTCCGCGCGACTGCGGCATTCTGCGCCGCGATGTTCGGAATATCGGCAAAGCCGGAAATATCTGCACCGTGGGATGCCACCGAGGCGCTGGATCTCGACACCTTGGGCGCGGCCTACGCCAGCGGCCAACGCACTCCAGGCCAGCTCGTGGCGGCGCTGCGTGCGCGCATTGATTCCCGCGGTCCCCTCACCAAGGACGGCGTGTGGATCTCGCTGATGCCCGCGGAACGGCTGGCGGAGGCGGCACGGGCGGTGGAGGCGCGGCGCGCCGCCGGGCAGGCGCTGCCCCTCTATGGGATCCCCTTCGCCGTGAAGGACAACATCGACGTGGCCGGCCTGCCCACCACCGCTGCCTGCCCCGCATTCTCTTATATGCCCGAGACCTCGGCGCCCGCGGTGATCCGGCTGATCGAAGCCGGCGCGCTGCTGGTGGGCAAGACCAACCTCGATCAGTTCGCCACCGGCCTGGTGGGCGTGCGCTCACCGTATGGAGTCCCGCGCAACCCGTTCAATGCGGCCTACATCACCGGCGGGTCCAGCTCGGGCTCGGCGGTGGCTGTGGCGGTGGGCCAGGTCAGTTTCGCGCTGGGCACGGACACGGCAGGGTCGGGCCGCATCCCCGCTGCGTTCAACAACGTCGTGGGTCTGAAACCCAGCCGGGGCGTGATCAGCGCCAGCGGTGTCGTCCCGGCTTGCCGGTCGCTCGACTGCGTGTCGATCTTCGCCGGCACCTGCGCCGACGCCGCGCGCGTGGCGGAGGTGGCGCGCGGATTTGATCCGGCCGATCCCTATGCCCACGCTGCCG
>JBDSME010000205.1:0-2781 GCA_039916065.1 Polyangia bacterium | reverse complement strand
ACCACGTTCTCTTCGATCATCGCCGACCCGAAGTCATTTCCGCCGAAGCGCAGCGCCACCTGCCCCACCTCCGGGCCCATGGTGGGCCAGGAGACCTGCAGGCTGGGGAAGTTGTCGAGATAGAGGCGAGAGAGGGCGAACAGCCTCAGGTAGCGCATGGCCGTGGTGTCGTCGTGCAGCTTCAAGCGCGTCCCCTCCGCCTGGAAGGGCCAGCAGATGAACGCGGTGAAGCCAGCCGTCTGATCTTGCAGGGCGCGCAGCCGCTCCAGATGGTTGACGATGTGTGCCGGCGTCTCGCCGAAGCCGAACACCATGGTGGCCGTGGTGCGCAGGCCCAGCGCGTGCGCCTCGCGCATCACCTCCATCCAGGTGTCGGTGGTGCACTTCAACGGTGAGATGCTGTGGCGGATCTCGTCGTCGAGGATCTCGGCGCCTCCCCCCGGGATGGAATCCAGGCCCGATGCCACCAGCCGTTCGATCACGGCGCGAATGGGCATGTGCTCGATCTCCGAGATGTAGCGGATCTCTTCGGGAGACAGTCCGTGAATGGCCAGAGGATAGGTGGCCTTCATCCAGCGAAACAGCTCCTCGTACCAGGTCAGGGGCAGCTCGGGGTTGAGCCCACCTTGCAGAAGGATCTGCACGCCACCCAGGTCCACCGTCTCTTGAAATTTCTGCGCCAGCACCTCGCGCGACAGGGTGTACCCCTCCTTGCTGGTGGGAGGGCGGTAGAAGTTGCAGAACTTGCAACGGGTGACGCAGACGTTGGTGTAGTTGACGTTGCGATCGATGATGTACGTCACCATCCCGTCGGGGTGCAGCGCCCGGCGACGGGTGTCCGCGGCGGCACCCAGATCCAGGGTGGACGCCCCGGCGTAAAGCCGGATGAAGCTCTCCGGGGACAGACGAATTCCGGCCGCGGCGTCGGACAGCAGGGCATCCCCCGACGGCGACGGCGACGGCGAAGACGCGCGTGGTGGCTGGTCCGAGGATACCGTTTCGCCACTGGTTTCCCCTTCGGTGCCGACGCCGCCAGCCGCCGGCATCACCACGCGGGCGGCGCGCTCCTTGACGTAGGCGCCATCGAAGAACCGCACCCGGGTCTTGTGGTCCCCCCCTTCGTCCAACCGCAAGCGCTCGAAGAACGCTCCCGCACCGGACAGCTCTTCGGAGCCCAGGCGATAGCGGATGTTCTCCGTCAGGTAACGCTCGTAGGTCAGCGGTGCGCCGCCGTGGGCCTCTGCCCAGGCGCGGGCGATCTCGGCGCGGTGGTCCAACCCTTCCGCCATGCTCTGCCGCAACAGGGCCACCGCCTCGTCATCCGCGGCGCCGGGACGCCCGGCCCACAGCGCGAAAACGAAGGGCAATCCGGTCAGCCGCTTCCACTCACCGCCCAGGTCGTAAACGTGCGGGTACCTGTCCGCCACGCCAAATCCGGCGTCGCCGATCACCAGCGCGCCGGTGGTGCCGTGCGCCGCCGTCTCGATCTCATCGTGTGCCGCCGGACGAAAGTGTGGTTCCAGGCCGCGCTCCCGGCTGAGCAGCCTCACCAGCGCCGCGGAGCTGCGTGAGGCGCCGTCCAGCGCCACTTCCGTCATCTGGTTCCAGGGCACCTCGCCGACCAGCAACACCGTGCGCACATCACCGAAGCTGGTGATGCCCACGCCCGGCACCGCGCGCAGCTCAATGCCGCCCGTGGTCTCGAGGGCCCGGTAGCTGGCCGTGGGGAGCAAGGCCAGGTCCACCTCACCGGCGGCCAGCCGTTCGGCACAGCGGCTGGGGAGATCGAAGGTCAGCTCGAAGCGGTGATCCATCCCGCCACGCTCCAGCCCGTAGGTGATGGGCCGCGCATTCAGGAAGGAGACCGCCGCCAGCCGGATGCGCCGCTGCTGTCCCTCGGCGGGACGGTTACCACTGCTTGCGCCACCGTTTTCGCTCACGACACCACCTCCAGGCTCTTGCGGACGTCACGGCGGAAGGGCTTTTGCGCCCCCAGCGCCTCGCCTTCCGCGACCACGTTGTAAAGGGTATCCCGCTCCACCGGGACGCGGCCCGCGTTGCGGATCAACCGGATGATCTCTGGCGGGGTCATGGCCTGGGGCGTCTCCGCGCCGGCCATGTGATAAATCTTTTCCTCCTGCACGGTCCCATCCAGATCGTCGGCGCCGAACCAGAGGGCCGACTGCGCGGTCTTCACCCCCAGCATGATCCAGTAGGCCTTCAGGTGAGGGATGTTGTTCAGCACCAGCCGCGACACCGCGTAGGTGCGCAGATCTTCCACGCCGGTCGGCCCAGGCAGCCGCATCAACGCGTTGTTGTCCGGGTGAAAGGCCAGCGGGATGAAGGTTTGAAAGCCGCCGGTCTCGTCCTGCAGGGCCCGCAGCCGCAACAGGTGATCGACCCGGTCTTCATCCGATTCGATGTGGCCGTAGAGCATGGTGCAGTTCGACCGCAGGCCAAGCTGGTGGGCGGTGCGGTGGACGTCCAGCCACTGGTCAGCGGTGCACTTGTCGTCGCAGATCTTCTTGCGCACGCGCGCCGCGAAGATCTCGGCGCCGCCGCCCGGCAACGAATCCATGCCCGCGGCGTGTAGCCGCTGCAGCACCGTGAGCACCGGCAGGCCGAAGTGCTGGTGGAAAAAGAAGATCTCCACCGCGGTGAATGCCTTCAAATGGATGGACGGCTTGATGCGCTTCAGGCCGCGCAGCAGCTCCTCGTAGTACTCGAAAGGGAGGCCGTCGTGCAGACCATTGACGATGTGCACCTCCGTCAGCGGATCCC
>JBDSME010000204.1:0-4806 GCA_039916065.1 Polyangia bacterium | reverse complement strand
TCGCCGCCACGGACGCCGACTGGGACACCGAATACGGCGCCGCCATCCTTTCCATCCGACGGGTGGCCGGTCTCCCCGAGGCGCTCGCTCACATTCAGAAACACGGCTCTCGGCACACCGAATCGATCGTCACGGCCGATGGCGCCGCCGCACGTCAGTTTCTGGCCGCGGTCGATGCCGCCGGCGTCTACCACAACGCCAGCACGCGCTTTTCCGACGGGTACCGCTACGGCCTGGGCGCGGAGGTGGGCATCAGCACGGACAAGCTGCACGCCCGGGGACCGGTCGGCGCCGAGGGACTGCTCACGTATCGGTGGCTGCTGCACGGGAGCGGCCAGACCACGGCCGCCTACGGCACCGGTGGCAAACGGTTCAACCACCGCGACGTCCCGGTCTGACGCGTCGAAAGCCTGGTCCGCGTCAGGGCGACGCGTGCGGCCGATATCACGGCGTGTCCGCCCTGCCACTGCCCGGAAACGGGGGACGCGGCGGACGTTGATTGTACGGTGGAACGGCGTACATTCTCGCCGCCCTGGCTTGACCCGCCGGGCGCACCCCAATAAGTTCCCATTTCTCGCGGTTTCGCCGTGAAAAGCTGCCAAATTGGATAAATCGGACGAATCGCTGTTCCCCCTGTTCTTGAAGCTGTGCGGTCGTTCGGTTTTGCTGGTCGGCGGCGGTCCGGTCGCCACGTCCAAAGCGCTGTCGCTCGCGGAGGCCGCGGCACGCGTGGTGGTGGTGTCGCCCAGTGTGACGTTGGAGCTGGCAGAGCTGGCGCAGGCCCACGGGTGGCTGGTGGCGGCGCGACCATTTGAAGCGGCCGACCTGGACGGGGCCTGGCTGGTGGTGGCGGCCGCGCCTCCCGCGGTGAACGCAGAGGTGGCGTTGGCAGCCGAGGCGCGCCGCCTGTTCGTCGTCGCCGTGGATGATCCCCCCGCCGCTTCCGCTTACGGGGCCGGTATCGTGCGGCGCGCCGGCATCACCGTGGCTATCTCGACGGCTGGTCATGCCCCCGCGCTGGCCGGCCTGTTGCGCGAGGGGCTGGATGCCCTGTTGCCCGCCGCCGCCGACGCCGCGTCCTGGCTGGCCGAGGCGCGCCGCCTGCGCCCCGTCTGGCGCGCCGAGCAGGTCCCCATGGCCGAGCGGCGCCCCCAGCTCCTGCAGGCGTTGAACCGCCTCTACGAATCCCGCCCCGTACGTGGCGAGGTAGTGGCCCATGAGGTTGTCAAATGACTGCTGATGACGAGCCCGAGCAGCCTTCGCGTTCTGCCCCCAGCGCGAAACCGCGTGCTGGACGGGTCACCCTGGTGGGCGCCGGCCCTGGCGAGCCCGACCTGCTGACCATCCGCGCGGCGCGCCGCCTGGCGGAGGCGGACCTGGTTCTCTACGATGCGTTGTCTTCCGAAGGCATGCGCGCGTACGCGCCGTGTGCGCGCTGGTTCTACGTGGGAAAGCGCGCGTGCCGCCAGTCGATCGGCCAGGACATCCTGAATCGCCTGATGATCAAGGAGGCGCGGCGCGGACACCACGTGGTGCGCCTGAAGTGCGGCGATCCGTTCGTGTTCGGTCGTGGCGGCGAAGAGATGTGGGCGCTGGCCGAGGCAGGCGTTCCTTGCGAAGTGGTTCCCGGTGTCTCGTCGGCGGTGGCGGGGCCGGCCCTGGCGGGAATTCCCGTCACCCATCGTGGAGCGGCGTCGGCCTTCACCGTGATCGCTGGACACCACCGCGCCGTCTACGGTCCCCTGCTTTCGGCGCTGCCGTCACAAGGAATGACGGTGGTCGTGTTGATGGGCCTGGCGGAACGCGCCTCCATAGCATCCACCTTGATTGGTTGTGGCTGGGCACCAGCCACGCCGGCCGCCATCGTGATCGGCGCCGCGACCCCCGCCGCCTGGCGCTGGACCGGGACGCTGGATCAGCTCGGCGGGGTGGCGCTTCCGCAGCGTGACCCCGGCGGCACTGGCACCCGCGCCGACGCCGCCGACCCTGATGACGGCGATGGGCGCGTTGGCGCGCCCCCTCCCGGCCTGCTGGTGATCGGCCAGGTGGTGGCCGTCGCCACCCAGCTCGAAGTCATGAAGAATCAGACCGCCGCCACGTCCGAGCCCTCATCTTCTTCTGAGCCACAGTCCAACCAACCGAGCGGCGGGGTTCGCGGATGAGCCTGACCATCAAGAACCTCACCAAGCGATTCACCGCCCGCGGCACGCCCGCGGTGGCGGACGTCAGCTTCGCGGCGCCGACGGGGGGGATCACCACCCTGCTGGGCCCCTCCGGTTCCGGCAAGTCTACAGTGCTGCGGGTCATTGCGGGACTGGAGCTGCCGGACGAAGGTCAGGTGCTGTTCGGCGATCGCGATTTCACGCGCATCCCCGTGCAGGATCGCGGCGTGGGATTCGTGTTCCAGAGCTATGCCCTCTTCAAGCACATGACGGTCCGAGAGAACATCGGTTTCGCGTTGCGCATACGCAAGGTCGATCGGGACACCACCAACGCCAAGGTCGACAAGCTTCTGTCGATGGTGCAGCTCGACGGATACGGGGGGCGCTATCCCAGCCAACTCTCCGGCGGGCAGCGGCAGCGGGTGGCGTTCGCGCGCGCCTTGGCCATCGAGCCGCAGGTGCTGTTGCTGGACGAGCCGTTCGGGGCGCTCGACGCGCAGGTGCGGGTAGAGCTGCGGGCGTGGCTGCGCCGCTTTCACGACGAGCGTCACGTGACCACCATCCTGGTCACGCACGACCAGGAAGAAGCCATGGAGGTATCCGACCACGTGGTGGTGATGTCCGACGGGCGGGTGGCTCAGGTCGGCCCGCCGCAGGAGGTGTACGACAGCCCGGCCACCCCCTTCGTGGCGTCGTTCGTGGGCGGGGCCAATCTGTTGACCGGGACCATGCAGGACGGGCTGGCCTCCGTTGGTTCCTTCGCCGTATCCGTGCCCGCCGGTTCCACCGCGCGCGAAGGCGCGTCCGTGCAGGCGTTCGTGCGTCCCCACGACGTCAAGTTGACCAAGGCGCATCCCGATGTCGTGGCCAGCGCTCTGGCCGGTGTCGGCGCCGACGGCGTATCAAAAGCGAACGGCACCGGCAAGGGTGCGGCCTCCGATGTCTCGGTGGCGCGCGTGGAGCGCCTGGCCTGGCTGGGCGGCTATGTGAAGCTGGTGTTGAAACTGTCGGACGGCGCCTCCATGACCGTGGAGATGCAGCGCGCCGAGATCGAAGCGCTGGGGATCGGTGAAGGCGATCTGGTGATGGCGGATCTGCGGCAGGCCAAGGTCTTCGTCGAGGACTACAGCATATGATGGCAGGATGGCTGACGGCTGACGGCTGGCGGCTGGCGGCTTGTGCGCGCGGGCGTCGGTGGAGCGCTCTTCGTCGTTGGCCGGAGATGGTCTGACATGAGCGCCGCGCCGTCTGGTTCGCGTCCTGCGCTGCCGCCGCTGGGGTGTTATCCGAATGTGGCCGCCACCGTCGGGCGAACGCCGCTGGTGGAGCTTTCGCGCATCGCCGGCGTTTCCCAGCTGGCGCGCGGGGTCCGGCTGCTCGCGAAGCTGGAGGCACGCAATCCCTGCGGCAGCATCAAGGATCGTATTGGCGTGGCCATGGTCGATGATGCCGAACGTCGCGGCATCCTCACTCCGGGTGCCACCCTGGTCGAGCCCACCACCGGCAACACAGGGGTGGCCCTGGCGTTCGTGGCGGCATCGCGCGGTTACAAGCTGATCGTCACCATGCCCGAACGGATGTCTCGTGAACGCGCCCAGCTCCTCCGTTACTTCGGCGCCGAGGTGGTGGAGACCCCGGGCGCCCTGATGAGGGACGCAGTGGCGCGCGCCGAAGAATTAACCGCCGAGATCCCGGGCGCGGTGATGCTGGAGCAGTTCAAGAACCCCGCCAACCCCGAGGCGCACCGCCGCACCACCGCCATCGAGATATGGGAAGACACCGGTGGCGCCGTCGACGTGTTCGTGGCGGGCGTGGGCACCGGGGGCACCATCACCGGCGTTGGTGAGGTTCTGAAGCTGCGCAAGCCCACGGTGCGCGTGGTGGCGGTCGAGCCGGCCAAGGCGGCCGTGCTGTCGGCGCCCGCCGGGCATCGGCCCGGCAATCACCTGATCCAGGGAATCGGCGCCGGCTTCGTCCCGGCGGTGCTCAACCGGGAAGTGGTCGACGAGGTGCATGCCGTGGCCGAAGAAGAGGCGTTCGATTCGGCGCGCCGTCTGGCGCGCGAGGAAGGCATCCTGGCGGGGATCTCCAGCGGCGCGGCCCTGGCGGCGGCGCTGGTGGTGGCGGCGCGTCCCGAGTCCGCGGGGAAAGTGGTGGTGGTGATGCTTCCCGACACCGCGGAGCGCTATGTCACCACCCCGCTGTTTTCCGAATTGATCGCAGCGACCGCCACCGCCACCACCGGCGGGGCGCCTGGCCGGCGCGCGGCAAGATAGCCAAATCAGATCGGAAGATTGCAAAATCAAATCGGAAGACAGCAAGTTTCCCGAAACATCATGCGTCTGAGCAGCAAAACCCGCATTGGCGTTCAGGCCCTGTACGACATGGCTTTTCATTGTCGCGGCCGACAAGCGCAGGCCAAGGAGATCGCCCGGCGGCAACAGATCCCCGTGCGAACGCTGGAAGAAGTGTTGCAAGAGCTACGCAGGGCAGGTCTGGTCGACGCGCAGCGCGGCCCGCGCGGCGGCTACACCCTGGCGCGCCTCCCGCAGGAGATCAGCCTGTCGCAGATCGTTCGCGCCCTGGACGGCCCCGTCGAGCATCTGTTCGCGCTTCGCGACGACAAGCCCGCGCCCACCACCCG
>JBDSME010000203.1:0-4016 GCA_039916065.1 Polyangia bacterium | reverse complement strand
GAGATGTTGCCGCGCGCCCTGCGCAACTATCCCACGGGCGTGCTGGTGGAAGAGTTCGTGGCCGGCAGCGATCTGACCGTCCCCTTTCTGGAGGGTTACGGCGACGAGGGGGTCCTGTTGCCGGTCGACTACGACGTCGATCCGGCGGCACGCAGTCGGTTCAATCTTTACGATTACCGGCTGAAGTCGGCGGACTCGGGGGCCGTGTCGGTGCGTTGTCCGGCCGATCTGCCGCGGGACATCGTGGCCCGGGTGCGCGCCATCACCAAGGTCGCGGTGAGGACCCTGGGCATCCGCGATGTGGGGCGGGTGGATTTTCGCGTGGCCGAGGACGGTCGGCTCTACCTGCTGGAGGTCAACGCGGTGCCGTCGCTGGCCCGGGGCGCCAGCAGCTTTGCGGCCGCCGCGCGCGAAGGTCTGGACTATGCCGACACGCTGCAGGCGATCGTGCAGAGCGCCGCCCGCCGGCAGGGGTTGATCGTGAAGACGGGGAACCGAAAACGGCGTCCGCCCGAACCGCTGCGCATTGGGTTCACCTTCAACGTCAAGCGCGTCGATTCGAAGCACGGCAATGACGCCGAGGCCGAGTACGACGCGCCCGAAACCATCTATTCCATCCGTGACGCCCTGGAGAGCCACGGACATCAGGTGATGATGTTCGAGGCCACCGCCGAGCTGCCGCGGCAATTGATGGAGACGCCGGTGGATCTGGTGTTCAACATCGCCGAGGGGGTGGCGGGGCGCAACCGCGAGGCGGCGGTGCCGGCGTTGTGCGAGCTGATGGGGATCCCCTACACGGGGTCGGACGCCGCCACCCTGTCGATTGCCCTGGACAAGGCCCTGTCGAAGCGGGTCCTTCTGCAACACGGCATCCTCACCGCCGAGTTCCAGGTGATGGAGACGGGCCGGGAGCGCCTGTCGCCCAAGCTGAAGTTTCCCCTGATCATCAAGCCGAACCAGGAGGGCTCGTCAAAAGGGGTCAGCGCCCATGCTTCCGTGGTCGACGATGAGACGGCGCTGCGGGCCGTGGTACGCGAGCTGATCGAACGGTACGACCAGCCGGCCCTGATCGAGGCCTACATCTCGGGTCGAGAATTCACGGTGGGGTTGCTGGGGGATCGCCGGCCGCGCTCCCTGCCCCCCATGGAAATCATATTCAAGGACAAGAACAACCCCCGCCCAGTCTACGACTACCAGATCAAGCAGGAGTGGGAGAAGCACGTCGCCTACCAGTGCCCGGCTGATCTCACCCCCGCCGAATTGAAGGCCGTGGAGCGGGTGGCGCGCGACACGTTCGAGGCCCTGGACTGTCGCGACGTGGCCCGGGTAGATCTGCGCATGACGGCCAAGGGCGAGATCTACGTCATCGAGGTCAACCCACTGCCGGGTTTGACGCCCGGATATTCCGATCTGTGCCTGATTGCCACCGCCGCCGGCATCGACTACCGCACCCTGATCGGCGAAATCCTGGCGGGGGGGCTCAAGCGGCTGCGCGAGAAGCGCCGTGCCGAGGCCGCCCGCAACGCGGAGGCGCAGGCGCATGGACGCGAAGCAAAATCGGATGCCGCCAAAGCGGATGCCGCCAAAGCGGATGCAGCCAAAGCGGATGCCGCCAAAGTGGACGACCGCCAGCTCGCCATCCCCAAGGTGGGAATGAGCGCCAACGGAAATGGTAGCGGCAACGGCGGCGACCGACCGGAGCGGCCGCTGCCCCCCACTGTGACAGCGGGTGCGGGCGCGATCCCGATGCCCGCACCAGGGGCCCTACCCACGCCGACGCCGACGCCCACGCCCACGCCCGCCTCCAGCGAGTCGGCGGGGTCGTCGGTCCCGCGCGTGTCTCCGCTCGAATGAGACGCCGGCTACGAGATCTGGGGTTCCGCATCGGCCACGTACCGACCGGTCCACACAACGCGATCACCGATGTCCCCGGCGTACGGGTGGGACACACGACGTTGATCGACGGCGACGGCCCGCTGGTGGTGGGGGAGGGCCCGGTGCGAACGGGCGTCACGGCGGTTTTGCCCCACGACGACATCTTCTACAACCGGGTCATCGCCGGCTCGTTCGTGCTGAATGGCGCCGGCGAGGTGTCGGGGCTGACGCAGGTCGCGGAGTGGGGCCTCCTTGAGACGCCCATCCTTTTGACCAACACCCTGGCGGTGGGCAAGGTCTCGGACGCGGCGGTGAAGTGGATGACCCGCCGGTTCCCCGGTATCGGCACCGACTACGACGTGATCATCCCGCTGGTCGGCGAATGCGACGACTCCTGGTTGAACGACACCGTGGGCAGGCACGTGCGTTCGGAGCACGTCTACCGCGCCATCGAGCAGGCGGCCGGCGGTCCGGTGGCGGAAGGGGCTGTGGGTGCGGGGACCGGCATGATCACCTGCGATTTCAAGTCCGGCATCGGCACCAGCTCACGCCGGGTCGCCGTGGGACCAGACGGCGTGGCGGGTGCCTATACGCTGGGAGTCCTGGTGGTCTCGAACTTCGGGGTGATGCGATCGCTGCGGGTGGACGGGGTGCCGGTGGGGGAGATCCTGGAGCCCGATCTGGCGGGTCGCGACCGGCGCCTCCGCAACGCCGGGTCCATCATCGTGGTGGTGGCCACCGATGCCCCCCTGCTGTCGTCACAGCTGGTGCGGCTGTGCAAGCGCGCCGCCCTGGGTATCGGCCGGGTGGGCTCCTTCGCGGCGCATGGCTCGGGAGAGATCGTGGTGGGATTCTCCACGGCGAACAAGGTGCCCCGGGTGACCTCGCGCACCTCGCGGATGACCGCCGCCATTGAGGTCTTGCTGGATGATGCCTGTGATGGTCTATACGAGGCCATCGTGGAGTGCACGGAGGAAGCGATCGTGAATTCGTTGTGCATGGCCGATGAAATGCGTGGCCCCACCGGCCATGTCGCGCCAGCCTTGCCCCTGGACCGTCTTACTCGGATATTGACCGCTCATCGGGCCGCGACGGCGGCGCGCTCCTGACCTGGCCCCTTGCCCTTCAGGCTCCCATGCGCATCTGTTTCGTGGTCTCCGATGTTCGCGCCCAGGCGCCCACCTTCGCTGGCATCTACCTGGCCCACGCGGCGCACCGGCGCGGCGCCGATGTCCGTTTCGTGTCGGTGGATGACCTGTCGTTCCTGGACAACAACACCATCCTGGCGTCAACGCGCCGGGTGCGTCACGGCGATTACGCTCGCCCCGCGGACTACGCCCGCGCTCTGACATCGGACGAGGCGGTGGTCGAGGAAGACAATTTGGGAAGCTTCGACGTGATCTTCCTGCGCTACAACCCGGGGCGGGACGGGTCGGGGCGCGTGGGGGCACCGTTGATCGATTTTGCGTGGCGCCTGCGACTGGGGGGGACCCTGGTCGTGAATGACCCGGAAGGTCTGCGCCGCGCCGGCAGCCGGATGTACCTGGGGGAATTCCCGGCGGACATCCGCGCCAAGACCCTGGTGTCGCGATCGCCGCAGCAGCTCAAGCAGTGGGTGCGGGCCCTGCCGGGGCCGGCGGTACTCAAGCCGTTGCAGCCGCGCGGGGGCGAGCACGTGTTCGTGGTCAAGCGCCGTCAGGTGTCGAACCTGAACCAGATCATCACCACCGTGACCAAGCACGGCTATGCCATCGCCCAGGAGTACGTTCCCGAGATCGAAAAGGGCGAGAAGCGCTTGTTGTTGCTGGGCGCGGAGCCCATCCGGGTGGGGAAGAAGGTCGCCATCTATCGACGCCACACCGCCATCGGCAACCCGCAGTCCACCGCCACCACCGAGGCCGCCTCAAGGCGGTCTCGCTGCGAATTCGGACCGGCCGAGGCACGCATCTGCGATCTCATCCGGCCGAAGTTGCTGGCGGACGGTCTTTACTTCGTGGGCGTGGACATCGTCGGTGACAAGGTCCTGGAGGTGAATGTCTTCACGCCGGGCGGAATCCACGCGATCCACGAGCTGTACGGCATGGACGTGGCCGACATCGTCATCCGCGATCTGGACCGCCGCGTCCGCCTGCGCGCCGCCT
>JBDSME010000202.1:0-2604 GCA_039916065.1 Polyangia bacterium | reverse complement strand
CGTCGTCGTCGGTCGCGTCTTTTCCCTCGTCGCGCGGCCGAAAAGTGACGTTCAGGGGGATGTCGAGAGGCACCTTGGCCTTCTCCAGACAGCGCGAGCAGGTGGTCTCCAGCACCCCGCGAAGGGTGCCGCGCAAGAAGACGTCGTCGCCGCTGAGCAAGAGCTGCCCGCGGACGCGCAACGCCCCCCCTGTTGGCACCGCATCCAGATCGGGGCACTCCGCCGCCAGCCAGGCGGCGGTTACAGGGAGATTCAGCGACAGCCCTTCGTCGCCTATCTCTTTGATATCAAATAACATTTTCCGAACTCACCCGCGCCGATCGGGCCCGAGGTGGCTGGTAACTATAGGGGGGGGACCCCTTCTGTCAAGCGGGCGGGGTGTGGGCGCGCCCCGCACCCCTGCCCCTCCACTCCCCGCCGCCCCTTTAGTGCCCCAGCACGAACGAAAACGATCCTTCCAGCACCCCCGTGACGGCCGGAAAGGGGACCGGCAGCACCTTCTCCTGCTGGGCCTCCACGGTGCTCGAATCGCAGATCTCGACATGGAAGGCCGAGGCCTCGATGATCTCGTCGTTGTTGACCTTGAAGTCGCGTGGGGGCGCCTCGTTGCGATCTATGGACCCGAAGTGCGAAAAGCGGATCCAGGAGCCATGGCCGGGGCAGAGGGTGAGAGGACATTCGCCGCCGCTGCAATCCCCCAGCGCGTCGGCATAGATGGCCCCGGCGGCGCAGGAGTTGGGGAGCAGGAAGTGGCTGCTGACCTTTTCAATCTCGGTGCCTATCAGTATTCGCCCCTCGCCCCCCGGGCCCAGCGAGGCCGAGTCGCCGTCACAATAGCGGGGATCCCAGTCACCGCTGCCGTCTGTATTGGTGTGGTGGCGCACGCAGCGCGCTACCTCGTAGCTGTCCTGCACCCAGAAGGTGATGGCATCCGCGAACTCCCAGCGCGCGGAAGAGCCTTGCATGCGAATGTTGATCTGGCTGGCAGGAATGCGCGGCGTGATGGAATCGAACGGCTCCCCCACGAAGAAGTTCCAATGCTTGGTGAACGGGTCGGGCCATTCCCGAGCGTCCAATGGGACCGGGTTGCCCTTCTGGTCGAACGAACAGGCTGGCACGTGCAGGCTCCCGGTCAGCACCCCTTTTCCATTCTCGGCGGTGCAGGCCACCGCGCCGGCCAGGACCAGCGAAGCCACGCCGCAGCCCCAGCGGCGGCCGCCGCGCCGGCCGCCGGCCCCCATCACTTGGTGGCTCCGCCGGCCGCGCTCCCCCCGAACAGCAACAGGGACTTCAGGTCCTCGTCGTTGAAGACCAGCTGTAGCCCCAGGAACCAGTCGAACCCGCCGCTGGTGCCGATCTTGGCGCGCTTGTTGATCACGTCGTCGATGCCGCCCAGCAGGTAGACGTATCGCTGGTTGAACAGGGCCACCGCGGCCCGGCCCTGTACCCGGGGGTAGGTGTTGAACTGGGTATCGAACAGGTCGACCGACAGCAACAGCCGATCGCGCAGCAGGTGAAAGTCGAACCCGAACCCACCCGTCGACTCCTTGATGCCGAAACGGGCCGTCACCAGCCCGTAGAAGGTCTTGCCGAATTGCAGGGTGTACTTGAACTTGTTCAATGAGTAGGTGGTGGTCTTCTGCGAGGTGACCCGTGAAGCCGACTCGGTGTTGGTGATCACGCTCTCGCGCAACCCCCGCGGATCGTCGACGATCTCAACTAAGTAGAACTTGTCGGGGCGCGGCAAGAGCATCACCGACAGGTATTCCTTGGGCTGCCCGGACAGGAAGTTGTACTCCCCGCGCAGGCCCACGATGGTTTGCAGCTTGGTGATGCCGCGGATGAAGCCCCCGGCATCTTCCGTGATCTCCTCGACGTTGCGGGCGATGGTGTCGTCAGTCAGCAGGTGGCCGACCGTACCCTCCCCCTTCTCCACGCGGTTGGTGATGGTCTCCACGTTCTTCAAGGACTTGTCCAGGTTGTCGACGCTGGCCTGTAGCTTTTGCAGCGATGACCGCACGGCGGCGCCAGTCTCGTTGACCTGACCTTCACTGGTGCCCACCAGACTCTTGAGCGCTTCGGTGATGTCCCGGACGTTCTGGATGGCGATGCGGATGTTCCCGCTCTCCGTATCAGTGATCTTGTCGATGTCGCCCGCGATGTGATCGACGCGGGTCAACACGCTCTGCAGGACGATGGAGTTGGTCTCGATCATCTTGTTGACGTTGTCGGCGGCGCTGGCGATGGGGCCTGAGGTGAGCTGCCGGACATCCTGCAGGATGTCCTTCATGATGGGCAGGATGGTCCCCACGTCCGCCATGAGGTCACCCATCCCAGTGGGCTCGCGAATGTTGGTCAGCTGGTCCCCGTTCTTCAGCTCGCGCATGGGGCGCTTTTCGCCGTTGACGATGCCGATGGGACTACCGGGGTCGATCTCCAGGTAGAACTCACCCAGCAACGAGGCCGATTTCTTGGAGACGACGGCGTTCTCCCACAACTTCACCCCCGGCAAGATCCGGATGGTGATGCGCGCCAGCGGCATGTCCGGGTCCAGCTCCCTCTTCTCGATCTGACCGACGGGTATCCCGGCGGTCTGCACCCGCG
>JBDSME010000201.1:0-2706 GCA_039916065.1 Polyangia bacterium | reverse complement strand
CGTCGTCGTCGGTCGCGTCTTTTCCCTCGTCGCGCGGCCGAAAAGTGACGTTCAGGGGGATGTCGAGAGGCACCTTGGCCTTCTCCAGACAGCGCGAGCAGGTGGTCTCCAGCACCCCGCGAAGGGTTCCGCGCAAGAACACGTCGTCGCCGCTGAGCAAGAGCTGCCCGCGGACGCGCAAAGCCCCCCCTGTCGGCACCGCATCCAGATCGGGGCACTCCGCCGCCAGCCAGGCCGCGGTTACAGGGAGATTCAGCGACAGCCCTTCGTCACCTATCTCTTTGATATCAAATAACATTTGCCGAAAACCACCCGGCCCGATCGACCCGAGGTGGCTGGTAACTATAGGGGGGGGACCCCTTCTGTCAAGCTGGCGCCAAACTTGCCGGGGGCGAGGGGGTGGCGCGCAACAAAACGCGGTCGCCTAAGGAAAAGGCTGCCCCGCTTGCCCCCGTTCCAGCTTGAAGTCGAAGAACCCCTCCAGGGTCCCCACGATGCGCGGCTTGGTCAGGGGGACCAGCCGGTTGATGGCGTCGTTCACCGTGGCCACATCGCACAGCTCGACGTGAAACGCCGGCGCGGTGCTGGTCTCATCCATCCGCGCCGCAATGCGGTCGTCGTCGTTGACCCTGAAGGCAGCGTCGATGGCTTTGTTCTCGTCGGACTCGATGTTTCCGAAGTGCGCGAAGGTGATCCAGGACCCGCGGCCCGGACAGATGGCCACGTCCGGACAGTTGGAGTCCGGGGCCGTGCAGGCCCCGAGAGCGTTGGCAGAGAGGAAGGCTATAGGGCAGCTGGCGTTGAGGACGAAGAAGGCGCTGACCATCTCCCGCGTCATTCCAATGAGCAACCTGGGTGGGCGTGCCGCGTCGCTGCGATCGCAGTAGGAATCGTCCCATTCCTGGACGCCGCCTGGAGATGCGCCGCGCAGGCAGCGAGCCACCTTGGCGCTGTCGAAGATCCAGAACATCAGGGCGTTGGCGTTCTCCAGCCGCGCCCCTGAGTGCTGCACACGGATTATCATTTGGTTGGCGGGGAACGCCGGCCCCAGGATGGAATCGGCATCGATGGGCACGCCGGCGAAGAAGTCCGCCTCCAGGTCGAAAAGTTTCTGGGACGATATCCCCTTGGGGGGATCGAAGGTGCACTGGGGGGCTTCGATGGTGCCCGTC
This sequence comes from Polyangia bacterium, assembly GCA_039916065.1. Taxonomy (GTDB): domain Bacteria; phylum Myxococcota_A; class Polyangia; order Fen-1088; family Fen-1088; genus FEN-1088. The sequence goes on along the minus strand of JBDSME010000201.1, from coordinate 1,534 downwards.
ACCCGCCCGGTACCTTCACCCACCGCGCAAGCAACCGTCGTTGCGGCGCAACAGAGCAAGGCCAGGGTGGCGATATAGGGGCGGACTTTTTCCATCGCGAGTCTTACGATCTTGTGGGTTGATGGAGGTTTCGAGGTTAGCAAGGTGGCAATGTGACTGGCCTGAACGCGGGCAATCTACTTCGAGGAGCCGGCGGCGGCACCGCCGCCGAACAACAGCAGGGACTTCAGGTCCTCGTCGTTGAACACCAACTGGCCTCCGAAGAACCAGTCAAAGCCGCCGCCGCTCTGCAGGCTAGCGCGCTTGTTGATGACGTCATCCACCCCGGCCACCACGTAGAGGTTGCGTCGGTAAACCGCCCAGGCGGCCCGCCCCTGCACGCGCGGCAGCTTGTTGAACTTGGTGTCGAACACGTCAACGGACAGCAACAGGTGATCGCGTATCAGGTGCAGGTCCAGACCGAAGCCGCCGGTGGACTCCTTGATACCGAACCGGCCGGTCAAGGTGCTCCAGAAAGTGCGTCCAAACTGCAGGGTGAACTTCAGCTGCTCCGAGGTGGTGGTGGTGGTGCTGGGCAACACGCCTCGCGGCGAGATGGTGGAGGTGGTGGTGGTCTGGCGAAAGCCGCGCGGGTCGTACACCACTTCGATCAGATAAAACTTGTCCGGCCGGGGCACCAGCTGCACCGATAGATACTCCTTGAAAGTGCTGGACAGCACGTTGTATTCCGTGCGCAGTCCCACGATGGTCTGCAGCTTGGTGATACCGCGAATGAAACCGCCGGCATCCTCCGTAATTTCCTCGACGTTCCGGGCGATGGTGTCGTCATTCAGCAGATGGCCGACCGTCCCCTCCCCCTTCTCCACGCGGTTGGTGATGGTCTCCATGTTCTTCAGCGACTTGTCCATGTTGTCGACGCTGGCCTGTAGCTTTTGCAACGACGACCGCACGGCGGCGCCAGTCTCATTGACCTGACCTTCACTGGTGCCCACCAGGCTCTTCAGCGCTTCGGTGATATCCCGGACGTTCTGGATGGCGATGCGGATGTTCCCGCTCTCCGTATCGGTGATCTTGTCGATGTCGCCCGCGATGTGATCGACGCGGGTCAACACACTCTGCAAGACGATGGAGTTGGTCTCGATCATCTTGTTGACGTTCTCGGCGGCGCTGGCGATGGGGCCCGAGGTGAGCTGGCGGACATCCTGCAGGATGTCCTTCATGATGGGCAGGATGGTCCCCACGTCCGCCATCAGGTCACCCATCCCGGTGGGCTCGCGGATGTTGGTGAGCTGGTCCCCGTTCTTCAGTTGGCGCATGGGGCGCTTTTCGCCGTTGACGATGCCGATGGGACTGCCGGGGTCGATCTCCAGGTAGAACTCGCCCAGCAACGAGGCCGATTTCTTGGAAACGACGGCGTTCTCCCACAACTTCACCCCCGGCAAGATCCGGATGGTGATGCGCGCCAGCGGCATGTCCGGGTCCAGCTCCCTCTTCTCGATCTGACCGACGGGTATCCCGGCGGTCTGCACCCGCG
>JBDSME010000200.1:0-2826 GCA_039916065.1 Polyangia bacterium | reverse complement strand
ACGGATTGAGGGTGAGCTGTCGTGACTTCTCCATGACGGTGGCCGCGTCCCCCACCACGAACAGGGCCCCCACCGGCCGTCCCTCCCAGCCTTCCACGCCGATGCGCACCGCCAGATCGAACAGGGCATCGAACACTCCGGCGGACACGCCCTGCGCCTGCAGAAAGCTGAACGACCCGCCCTGCACCTCCTCGCCTACCGTCACCACCAGGATCGAATCGGGGTGGGCGGCCGACGTGCGCGCCAGCAGGCCCACCACCACGTCCCCTTCACGAAAAAGGCCCCGCGCGATCCCCGCCACGATGGCCAGCTTCATCTTCTCCGTACGTCCCAGCTCGAACTCGGGTACCGGCAGCACCGGGATTCCACGTCCTTCGATCAGCGCGCGCTGGCTTGTGCTGGCCACCGCCTGGGAGAGCTTCTTTCGCGCCTTCGGATGCCCTTTGAACAGCTCCTCCGGAATCGGATGGTCGCTGACACAAAGGAGATGATCGAAGGCGCTTTTCGACGCCAAGGCCACGGCCGCCTTGATGGTCTCCAGGTGAATCGAAGCGGCAGCTTTTGCCATCGGGCGGGTTCTCTCCTTTGCCTACATCCTCATCTTAACCCGGCCCGCCAACCAGCGACGGGGTTCCGCGCCTGTCGCGTGGTAAAATAGGACATCACCCTTCCTGTTGAACCTTTCGCCCGCGGCCGTCTCCCAGGACGGCGAAAGCGCTGTCGGCCTTCGTGATCAGGTTTCGGTCCAGCTGGCTGTTCTTGATTGGCACCCTGGTGGTGCTGGGCCTGGCTTTCGACTTCATCACCCGGTCGCGCCTCTCCGCCACCACGGTGCTGCAGTGCCAGGGCGAATACAGCGACAACTTGCAGTTGCAGTCCATGCGCACTCGCGAGATCGAGCAGGGCCCGCGCGGCCAGTACAGCTACCTGGTCCGCAGCACCGCCCGCTACGAATGCCCGTTCTTTGGGCCTGACGGCAAGCTCCGCCGCCGCCGCATCGTGGCCAGCGAGCTCGGTTCAGCCTTCGCCTATGAAGCGAGCGGAAACGAGACCTTCCTGCTGACCAACGAGCACGTTGCCCTGTGGCCCGAGGTCACGGACACGGTCCATCGCGTGGACGGAGTACCGGATGGCTGCAAGCGGGTGGACGACAAGTTGCGTATCGTGCGCGACGAACGGGACGACTTCGAACCCGGTCAGATCCCCCTCACCCGTGTGGCGGTGGATCCCCTGCTCGACGCGGCGGTGCTGAAGGCGCCGCAGGCGCTGAATGTCATCCCCTACAAGGTGGGGAAAAGCGTCAGCGTGCGGCAGGGGAACGCCATCCGCGTGCGCGGTTTTCCCCTGGGCGTCATGCAGGCGGTCAGCGACGGCAAGATCGTGAACCCCTATGATCGCGATCAGGAGCAGGGATGGGACCATGTCGACTTCGTGGTCGACGCGCTCCTCTCCGAAGGAAACTCGGGAAGTCCGGTCCTGGCGGTCTCATGCTCCACCCGCGAGCTGGAGCTGATCGGCATGTATCACGCCGGTTACAAAGGCCACAGCGCGCTCAATGTGGTGGTGGGTATCGATCAGCTCGCGGAATTCATGCGGCGCAAGAAGCGCGTTCCCCGGACCCTCGCCGAAGGGGGCAGCAGCGGCCTGGGCGCGAAGGATCGGGCGCGCCTGATGGAGTCACTGGGACAAAGCTCGTTGCCGCTGTTCGACTTTGGCGGCACCACCGTGCGGGCCGACGAACACGGGGGAACCCTGCTCTATCACTTCTACGGCAGGCAGTTTCCCCTGGACGAGCGCCGGGCCCTGGTGATTGAGGATCTGAACAAGGATGGCAAGGATGGCAAGGATGGCAGCTTCGGTGAGGTGGGACGGGTGTTCGTGCCTGGCCCCTCCATCGCCAGCGGGGCAGGTCCCTGGCGCGCCTGGCCCCCCACGGCGCTGGGCAGCGACGAGCGCGAGCTGGTGGGGCGGGCGGTCGATTCGTTGCGCCTGCAGCTTCAACGTACCCTGGACTACCGGCGGGCTCTGTCCAACGTCGGTTCCGCCGACGACCGGCGGCATGGTCGGGACCTCTCGCGCGCGCTGGCCCGCGATTCGATGCTGGCCCGCGACCTGGCCTCCTCGTTGCTCGACATGACCGAGCGGTTGTCGATCGGCCACGACACGCCGGCCCCTCCCGCTGGCGCTGCCTCCGAAGCCCCACCGCTCCCCGGCGTACCGCCATCCCCGCCCCTACCCCCTGCGGCCCCCAACAGCGCAGCGCCGCCGGGCAATTCGGGCACCACCGCGGCAGCGCCAAAACCGTAGGTTCTTCAGCAACCTCTCAGGCGTAGCGCTTGCGGATCAACGCCAGGACCGCGTCCTTGGCGCAGTTGTCACAGTAACCGTAACGCCCGCGCAAGTTGGCGAGCGTGGTGCGGGCGGCGGTCGCCTGATCAGGCGACATCTTGTCGGGGCCATCCGTGAGGAAAACCAGCAGGTCTTCGTTGATGCGACGAACCTGCTTCTTCCGCTCCACGAAGAACGCCTCACGCAGATCGGCGATCTGTCGGGGAAAGATCTTCTCCAGCTCCGGCTTTTGCCGGGTGTGATCGATCGACCAGGCGCCGATCTTGGTGATGATCTCGCGACGGAACTCGTCACGGCGGTTGTGCATCTGCAGGACCCGCTCCACCTCGGCCATGAACTCCTCGTCGGGTTCCTCATCGCGGCCGGTGATGGGGTTCCTCACCTTTTCCTTGCGGATCCAGTGCGAGACATAGGAGACGTAGCGCTCGAACTGATCGATGTACCGACGCTCGTCCACCAGGCCCATCGCTGTCCGAA
>JBDSME010000199.1:0-4018 GCA_039916065.1 Polyangia bacterium | reverse complement strand
CACCTGCCGGGGCTCCCCGCGCCCCCGCCGCCGTCGCAGCCCCCCCATCAAGGCCAGCGGCGCTCGCATCGGAGTTCACCGCCAGCGGAGTTGGTGCGCGAGCCGCGCCCTCTGGCGCCGCCGCTCGTGAATCTGGGTTGCTCGGGTACCAGTGCGTGATTCCGCCAATCGTCTCGTGCCGTTCATGCCGCTCGCGACCTGCCCACTGGGCCAGCCAGCGGATCCCGAACACCGTGCCCAGCATGCACACCGCGCCCAGAACGAACCCCAGACCCACGCGGCCGCGCCGTGGCAGACGAGGCGCCAGCAAAGGACCTGCAGCAACCCGCGGGCCCGAAGGAGAGGGAGACGGGGTGGCGGCGCCCGCCGCATCCCCGGGCGGCCACGACCCGCCGTGCCCCGGCGGTTCCGCCGCCGCATCGCGGCCCGCAGGCGTCGCGCCCGGTCGCGGGGTGAGCGGCGGCGTCGTCACCGGGCCGCCGGGTACCACGCGAAAACCCTCGCGCGGCGGTGTCGGCACGCGCAGCAGACCGGCGGCTGACTGAGGTGGCGGCGTGGCCCCCGGAAGGTTCACCACCGGGAGCGCCACCGCCGTGGCGGCAGCGGCAGAGGCGGCCGCGGTGCTGGCGTCCATGTCCGAAAGTTGCAGGGAGGCGCCCGCGCTCAGCTCGCCCGATTGGTCCACGAACATCGGCGTGGCGCCATCTTCACGCGGGACACGGCCGATGGGCAGCACGCCATCCCGACGCGCCAACTCCGTGAGCCACAGCTTCAATTCTGTCTGACCGGCCGAATGGTACTGGCCGCGCAGCACCCGCTCCACGTCGACCAACATCTGGTCCGCCGTCTGATAACGCTGCGCGGGCTCGCGCTCCATGGCCCGGCGAACGATCGCCGTGGCGTCGGGCGACAGATAAGGATTCAGCTCCTCGGGGGGACGGTATTCGGCACGCTGGGCCAGCGTCATCGATTCCAGCTCAGACCCGGCGTCGAACGGCTTACGCCCCGTCAACATCAGGTACATGACCGTCCCGACGGAGAAAAGGTCGGCCCGCGCGTCCAGGGGGCGGCCCAGCACCTGTTCCGGCGACATGAAGCCAATCTTGCCCTTGATGACCCCGGCCAGCGTCTGCTCACGCTTGCGCTCGGCCTTGGCGATGCCGAAATCCGCCAGCTTCACCTCGCCCTGCTCGCTGATGAGCACGTTGGTGGGGCTGACGTCGCGGTGAACGATCCCCAGGGGCCGGCCGTCGGGCCCGTGCTTGGCATGGGCGTAGCCCAGTCCGCGGCAGATCTGTGCTGTCACGTACAACGCCAGCGACGGCGGCCAGGGGTGCTCCGGCCCGGTTGCCTGAGCGCGCTCCATGACCCTCTCCAGGTCCCAGCCTTCGATCAGTTCAAGCACCAGGAAGGTCCGCTCCCCCGCCACGCCCACGTCCAATACCTGAACGATGTTGCCGTGGTTGAGGCTCATGGAGATCTGAGCCTCGTCCAGGAACATGTTGCGGAACTGCGGGTCAGCTGAGAACGCAGTGAGCACGCGCTTGAGCACCACGGGCTTCTGGAAGCCTTCGGCCCCGTGTTGCATGGCGAGAAATATCTCAGCCATCCCGCCGTCGGCCAGCTTACCGACGATCGTGTAACGGCTATGCGCCATCGATGGCGGGAAATCTACCACCGGTTGCTGGAACTTGGCCGGAAGTTGTGTCGTCCGCCGAGGATATGAAAATGTTAGATTGGGTCGGTGCTTGGTGTGATGCGACTGTACGGAGAAACGGCGGTGCTGGCGGTTCGCCGCGGGATACGCGCCTGGCCAGTGATATTTTCGCTGGTGCTGTACGCGGCGATCTTCATGGTGGTGAGCGAGCTGGTGGCTCCTCTCGGGCGCGCCGGCGGGTTCATCCTGGGGCTGGTGCTGGCGGCCTGCTTCTCCAGCTACATCCACCTGATGTCGCAGGTGGTGGGCGGGTCCAAGGTTCAATTCGCGGATCTGCGCCAGAGCTTCGGGGCGCGCTTCTGGGACGTAGTCAGCGTCCTGTTCGCCTTCTGGATCATCGACTTCATCATCACGCAGGTGATCTCCCCGGCGGCGGGTCCCAAGGCCCCTATCGTGGTGGCTCTGGCGGGGCTGGCGATGGCGGTCTTCTTCAATCCGGTGCCGGAGCTTCTGTACCAGGGCTCCACGCGGTCATTTCAGCTGCTGCTGGAGGCGGGACGCTTCATCTCTCGGCATGGCCTGGAATGGCTGTTGCCGAACGTGCTCTTCGCGGCGGCGCTGCTGGCGCCGCTCGGAATGTTGCACGGGCCGCCCGGTCTGGTGGTGCTCAACATCTCGTCGCTGCTCTCACCCAACAACGACGGCATGGGCCTGTACGCCCTGTTCGCGCGCGCGCCCCTCTATCTTCAGCTGCCCATGCTGCTGTTCGTGCACTTCGTGATGGTGTTCCGTGGTCTGCTCTTTGGGGCGTTGCAGGGCGGTGGGGCGCGTCCGCGCAATCTGCACGGTGCCTGGAAGCGCTGACGTTCCGCCGACGGCACCTCGGTATGGGCGCGTCTGACGAACGAACGCAACAGCAAACCACATGGCCACCGACCGCTGGGGCATAGAGGACAGATTCCACGACGCGTTCGGCGTGGAGCGGGTGATCGGCGACGACAGCCGCGCCGAGGTGTTGCGCGCCATGGGCGTCGATCCGGATGAGCCGGCGCCGCCGCCTGACGACCGTCTGCTGCGCGTGGTCCGCACCGGTGAGCGCGCGGCCGTGGGGGCCGGCGCCGAGCTGCTCCTGGAAAACGGCACCGGGAGGCTGACGGTGGGCATGGACGGCAACTTGCCGCCGGACCTGCCGGGGGGATACCACACGCTGTTGCCGCCGGGCGCCGCACAAGAGCCCGTCCACCTCATCGTCTCGCCGGGCGTCTGTTTCTTGCCTGACGACCTGAAGACCTGGGGCTGGGCCATCCAGGTGTACGCCGCGCGTTCGCGGGAGAGCTGGGGAATAGGGGATCTGGCTGACCTCCGCGCGCTCGGCGCCTGGACGCGCGCGCTCGGCGGCGGGGCGGTCATGATCAACCCGCTCGCGGCGCCGGCACCGGTGATACCGGTGGAGGCCTCGCCCTATTACCCGTCCAGCCGGCGTTTCCGCAATCCGTTGTACCTGCGCATCGAGGAGATCCCGGGCGCCGACTGCCTGGATGACGCCAGCCGTGCCGAGCTGACCCGCCTGGGCGAGGACGGACGCGCCTTGAACGCCGACCGGCGCATCGACCGCAACCGCGTCATGTCGCTGAAGCTACGGGCGCTGGAGCTGCTGTGGAAGGACTTCCGTGGGGACGTGGCCTTCGACGACTACCGGCGCACCGAGGGGGATGCCCTGGAAGAGTTCGCCGCCTACTGCGCCCTGGCCGAACGGCACGGGAAGGACTGGCGGCGCTGGCCATCCGAGGTGCGTCACCCCACGGCCCCCGCCGTCCGTCAGCTGATCAGCGACGAGCCGCGCGTGCGCTTTCACGCCTGGCTGCAGTGGCTGCTGGACGAACAGCTTTGCCAGGCGTCGCGCGACGTGAAGATCATCAACGATCTGCCGGTGGGCTTCGATATCGCGGGCGCCGACGGATGGTGCTGGCAGGACATGGTGGCGGAGAACATCTCTGTTGGCTGCCCGCCCGACCCGTTCAACCTCAACGGTCAGGACTGGGGACTGGCGCCGTTCATTCCCGCCAAGCTGCGCGCTGCCGGTTACGCGCCCTTCATACAAACCATCCGCGCCCTGCTGCGGCACGCGGGTGGGCTGCGCATCGACCATGTGATGGGATTGTTCCGGCTGTTCTGGATTCCGCGCCGTCTGGGCCCGCAGGGGGGGACCTACGTCCGTTACCCCGCCGAGGAGCTGCTGGCGATCGTGGCCCTGGAGAGCCAGCGCGCCCGGGCCGCCATCGTGGGCGAGGATCTCGGCACGGTGCTGCCCGGCACGCGCGAGATCCTGGCCGCGCACCGTCTGCTGTCGTACCGGTTGCT
>JBDSME010000198.1:0-6383 GCA_039916065.1 Polyangia bacterium | reverse complement strand
TCAATGCGGCGGGCGTGCCGTCACGGGCAACTCCACCACGAAGATGGTCGGGTAGTCGAGGGTTCCCTCCACCCATATGCGTCCGCCGTGGGCCTCGACCGCCAGACGGCAGAAATAGAGGCCCAGTCCCAGGTTCATGCGGCTACGCTCCGAGCCGTGGCCGAACTTCTGGAAAATCGCCGTGCGCGAGGCCTCCGGGATGCGCGCGCCGCTGTTGCCGATGCAGAAACGCACCACGCCTGGCGTCTCGGTGAGGTCGACTGAGATGCGCCCTCCGGAGCTGGTGTGCCGAAGCGCGTTGTCCAGGATGTTTTCTATGACCCGGGATAGCAGCGCCTCGTCGACGTTGACGTTCACTGTGCCCGGCGTTGGCAGCTCCTTTGGCAGCTGAACCCCCCGCTCCTTGGCCTGTATCTGGCGCTGCCTGGTCAGCAGCGTCAGCAAAGCCGAAAGGTCGACCAGCGATCTTTGCAGGGGCAGCTCGCTGGATTCGAGGCGGGCAAGGTCGAGCATGTTGGCAATCAGACGCAAGATCCGTTGCGCCGCGATCTGCACGTCGTCCAGACAGGCCTGCACATCATCCGACTTGTCGGTAGTCACCTCCATCACGAATGCCACGTTGGCAATCACGGCGGAGAGCGGGTTCTTCAGGTCGTGCGCCACCAGTTGGTACATCCCCTGCCGGAAGCGGTCCAGCTCTTTGACCCGGTGATGCAGACGCACCAGGGTGAGGTAGCCCCCCAGTTGAGACGCCACCACCGAGAACAACCGCACCTCATCATCGGAGAAGGTCACCCGCTGGCGCTCGATGAGCAGAAAGCCCGTCACCTGATCGACGCCAATCAGTGGCAGCCCCAGGTAGTGACTGTGCGCGGGGTCGGGGGCCGGTGCATCCACGCTGTCCTCGCCAAGCTTCATCAGGCCGGCGAGCCGGACGGTCTGTGCCTCCCGCTCTTCGTCAGAGTCAGCCGCCGGTACCGACAGCAACTGAGCCCTCTTTTCGCCCCCGCCACCCTCGAACAGCAGGAGGCATCGATCGCATTCGATGAGACGCCCCAGGAGCAAAAGGGTCCGCGACAGGCGCGCGGCTTCCTCCTCGGCGGAGTCCAGGGTCTGCGCAATCTCGCCCAGGGTGCGGCTGGTGGTTTCCAGCGCCGCCTACCGATCCCGGGCCGGCAAGCCGGTGAGCACGCCACGCAGCCGTTCGAAACGGCTCGGCATGACTGCGATTCCGCCCTGGTCAATGGTGACGGAGCGAAACTCGGTCGAGTGCTTGATGCCGCGCGCCTTGATGACGGAGATGGCCCGTTCCAGCGTCCCCTCCCATTCCACGTAGCGCATCTGGATAAGAACGTCAGCCAGGAAGGAGATCCCGTATCCGGTCAACTTGGTGACGCCAAAGGTCTGTTCGGATTCCATGGTCATCAGGACCGTGGTTCCGGCGCGGCGCAGGTGCTGGCAGAGCGAATAGGTCAATTCCTTGAACCGCCGTTGCGACGGGATACCGAGCGACATCGAGGTCAGGCTGTCAAAGACGGCACGCTTGGCGCCCACTTCCTCCACCAGGCGCCGGGCATCGAAAAGGAACCGATCCGTGGAGAGTTCCACCGGCGAGGAGTAGCAGATGGTGATGTTGCCCTTTCTCTCCTCTTCCGCCAGGTCGAATCCCAGCGCGCCAGCGATGGCCCGCAGATGTTCAGGCGTCTCCTCCAGCGCGAAGAATATTCCGCGCTCGTCCTGGCGCGCCCCCGCCAGCAGAAACTGCAAGCACAGGATGGTCTTGCCGATACCAGTGCCCCCCTGGACCAGGGTGGCGCTGCCTGCCGGCAGCCCGCCCCCCAGAAGATCGTCAAGGCCGGCCACCCCCGTGGAAACGCGCCGGCCGCCAATCGCCAAGCCAGCGCCGATACTGACCTGTTCGGGGGCGCTGACGCGGGGATAGACCGCCAGACCCCGGGCGCTTATGTCGTAAAAATGACAGCCGCGGACATAGCCGGCGCCGCGCAACTTCAGCACCTCCAGTTGGCGCAGCGACTGCAGCTCCTGCTGGTATGACCCCAGACGGATGATGCCGTCGGCGATGGCGAACTCGGCGTACATGGAATATTCGTCGGGCCGGTATTCGCCGACCAGAAAGGTGATGGCCTGAAAGGCCGCCAGCTGAACACCGAGGTCGTATACCAGCGGCCGCCGGGACGCGGTCGCCGCTTCGCCGATAGCGCGAAAGCTATCAATCACCACCACGTCCGGGGCGAAATCCTCTGCCCGCCGAATGATGGTCTCCACGGCGCGATCCGATCCTTCACTGACCGCGGCGCTGATGTCCACGAAGCGGATGGCGTTGTCCAGCAGGCCGGCATCGAAGAAGCTGAACTGCTGCATGTGATGGACCAGCTTCAACGCCGGTTCGGAGAGGGTAGTGAAGTAGAGACATCTCTTCCCGCGCCGGGCCAACTCGAACAGGATCTGCAAGGTGAGAATGGTCTTTCCACTTCCGGGATCGCCGGCGATGACGTTGACGGAATGAGCGGGGATGCCGCCGCCAAGAATCAGGTCCAGGGCCCGATCCCCGGTACTCTCCACGGCGCTGACCCTCTGGAGCTCATTCATGGTGACCCCCTGCCTCTGGTGATCCCGCCACAGGGGCGAACACGATTCCGCCTGCTCTGAATTCTGGCCGGGCATCTATCCGCCTCAGGATCACCTGGCCGGTCAGCGCCATCAGGAGCGGGCGCAGCTGTTCCACCAGCTGCCGCAACTCCTCCATCGCGACGGGAGTTTGTTCCGCCCAGCGCCTCGGCAGGCGGTAGCGGTACTCCAGCCCGTCCCGGGTGATCGAAAGTTGTTCCGGATCCCGCGGTGCCGGCAGGGGGGCGGCGGCGGCCATATCCTTCGCCGGAGGTCGCGCTGTCGCGCTGGCATGGCTCCGCCTCAATAGAATGGCGGCGGCGGCCGAGCCCAGCACGTCCGTCAGTTCGGCCCACAGCAGTGCAAACAGCTCTGCCGGAGTCGGCGGACTGGACGCCGACGAGCGCTGTTCCGGATATGGACTCCGTTGAGTGTTCACACTCCCACCACCGGTTCCCGGCGTCGCCTACACTGGAACCGACCCACTCTGCCTGAAGAATCCCTATGTATGCCCGACTTGGCCCGCCCGCAAGCTAGCGCGGTGAGATTTTGAAGAGCAGCGGCGCCACACTATTGCATGCCGCGCCAAATCTGTCGCCGGCAACTTTCGCCTTTCGGCGGATTGGCGTATGGGGTGGTCAAGATCGGCCTCCCAGTGGCCGAAAAAGTGGGATGTTTTGGGCCACCGGACTTTCGCGATGTCAGGGTGTCGGGGAGACACCTTCACGTGGGCAGTGACAGTCTCCCTGCCATGACGGCGCAGGCGCGGATCCTCCTGGTCGATGACGACAAGAACCTTTGCGACGCCAATGGGTGGCTACTTCGGCGGTCCGGATGCTCGGTCGAGATTGCCTGCAGCGGCCACGCGGCAGCGAACCTGCTGCAGGCCGGCAAGTTGGATCTCGTCCTGGCGGACGTGAACATGGAGGCAATTAGCGGTTTACAACTGCTGCGCGTTATCCAGGACCAGGGCCAGCATCTGCCAGTCATTCTCATGACCGGTGATCCGGTGCTGGAAACCGCCGTCGAGGCCGGGGAAGTCGGGGCCTATCGCTATCTGACCAAGCCGCTCCCACCGGCAACCCTGCAACACATCGCCGGGATCGCCATTCACGCCCATGCGGTCGCGGCGGTGCTGGCCGGATGGTTAACGTTGGCGGAGACCTGCCGGCGGGTTCTCAGCGCAACCTGCGAAGGGTTGAAATGGGACCTGGGCGTGGCCTGGGTGCCGACCGCCTTCAGCTGCGCTGTGCCGAAACCTGGACCAGCACCGAAAATGGCGCCGGCATCGACGGCGTTACCGCCGCCGCCGCCGCTGGCGCTTCCGTCGCCGGGGCCAGCAACGTCGACCGGTGGCAGGGGCTGGCCGCTCGGGTGCGTGCCACCGGAGCGCCGGAGTGGACAGAGGACCTCAGCAGTGGACCCGATCCGCATCAGTGTGAGTGGGCCGCCAGCGCCGGAATGCGCTCGGCACTGGCCGTGCCCATCGGCGCTGACGGTGACGTGCTCGCCGTCCTTGAATTCTTCAGCGTGGCGCTTCGCCCCGCTGATTTTCCGCTGTTGGGTCTGTTCGCCTCGTCGGCCAGCCAACTCGGTGCCCATCTCATCAAGCAGCGGACGCACGGGGAGCTTTCGAGCTCCCAGCACCTGGCGTCGGTGGGAACGCTGGCGGCGGGAGTCGCTCACGAAGTCAACACGCCCGTCCAGTTCGTGAACGACAGCGTGCAGTTCCTTCGCGACGCCACCACCGACGTCCTCTCTCTGCTGAAGCGTCTGCAGGTGGTCCGTGACCTGGCCAGCGGCGTCGCCCGAAATGAGCCGTTGCGCCGCGCCATTGATGCCTCCCTGGAGTGCGAAGCCTCGGTGGACCTCGACTATCCCTGGCCCAGCTCGCGGCGTCGTCGGTGGGTGCCAGCGTCATCGTGATGAGCGGCGAGGGAGAGGTGGAAGATGTGATCGCCGCCCTTCGGCTGGGGGCGGTCGATTACCTGCGAAAGCCGTGGAGCACCGCCGAGTTCACGGATGCGCTGGGACGAGCCATTGACGTGTACCAGGCTTTGTCGGTAGGGGAGACGGCCGAAGGTTGAGCCGTCTGTTGCCGTCTATTGCCGTCTATTGCCTTGCGTTGTCACTAACGCCAATAGCCTTGTTCTTCGACTGTTGAAGAATCTGGGGCCGGCTTCTTGTGCGTAAAGCCCCGCGAGGTCCTCCCCGGACGCGCACCATGCGCTTTCTCGGGCACCACGTCCGCGTGCGGAAGCATCCACGCGATGGGCAGCTCACTCCGCGAGCGGTGATTCCGACAGAGCGCTCTAAGCGGTTGCGTTTATCCATCAAGGTAATCTTCCGCAGGAACACCTGCTCGAAGACCCTTGAGGACCGGCTGCGCTTGGTCAATCCCGTCCTACGAGGCTGGGCCAACTTCTACCGACCGCGTGAGGCGCGAAGCAGGTCTTTACCGGCATCGACGACTACGCGGCGTCCGGAAGCCGCGGGGGGGAAACCCCCGTTAAGGCGCTGGACGCCCACTCTCCTTGACGGGTCGAGATTGTGGCCCTTGTTTCAACTGTCCTCTCCTCCTGGCGGGCCGAAGCGTGCAGCTCAGTCTGAGCAGCCTTGCGCAGTTTGGCACTCAGGTCGATCTCTAGAAGTTGACCAATCCGGGGGACGCGGGCGGCACATCCATTGCTCTAGCTCCATCCGAACGCATTTCGGCAACACCATCCAACGACGCTGAGCTCGCGTCGACCAAGACGACCGCCCTCACCTGCGGCGACCACCACCATTGGAGGAGCAAGCATGTCATCCGTCTCCCAACCGATCCTTGTCCTTCCCGCGCTCGCGCAAGCGTTCGCATTCTTTTTCGCAACGCTCGGCGCTGCCTCGGTCGCGGTTGCGGACGAAGCACCTACCGCGCCGTCGCCCGAACCGCCGGCGGCGACCACGGCGACCGCGCAGGACCTTGGTCCAACCACCCCCAGCCAGATTGTCACGGCCTCCCTGATCCTCAAGGTCCGGCATCCCGACGCGCTCGAGCGCGCCGTCGCGTCGACCCAGGACCCGAATGGAGGCTCGTACCACCGGTTTCTCTCGCTGGGCAATTTCGTCGCGCAGTACGCGCCCAGCGCGGGCGACATCGCGGCGATCGAACGATACCTGGCACGTTTTGGTATCCGCGTGACCGATGTCTATGCGAATCAGCTGTTGCTGAAGGCCACCGGCACCGCGGACGCGTTCAATCGCGCGTTCACCACCGATATTCACGACTACGCCAAGCAGGGACGGTGCTTCCATCGACCGCGGCACGCGCCGGCGATCCCGGTCCTCCTGCGCGATCTGCTTCTGGTCGTCGGTGGACTGAGTGACGAGGCGTTGTTCCGCCCGATGCACGTCAGCGCGGCGACGCCAGGCCTGCTCCCGAAAACCCTGCCCCAGACGACGCCCGCGTTGCCGACGGCGGGCGCCACCGCCACCGGGGTCCCCGGCAGCTACACCGTCGGAGACGTAGCGAATCTTTACAACATCAATCCGCTCTATCGCGCGCACATCGATGGCACCGGCCGCACGATCGGCATCGCCACCCTCGCCAACTTCGTTCCCGACGACGCCTACACCTACTGGGCCCTGGCCGGGCTAAACGTGAATCCGAACCGCATCAGGCAGGTGCACGTGGACGGTGGTGGCGAGCTCAGCTCTGTAGCGGGGTCGGTCGAGACGGCCCTGGACGTCCAGCAGGCGGGGGGCCTGGCGCCAGG
>JBDSME010000197.1:0-3296 GCA_039916065.1 Polyangia bacterium | reverse complement strand
CAAGTGGTTCAGCAACAATCACAACTCGTACGCCGACTTCAATGTGAACGCCTCGGGCGAGATGATCTCGCACGTTGATCCGGGCACCAGCACCACCGCAGGCGGCTATACGCGCGTGAACTCCGATTCCGGAATCATCAAAGCCAACGAATGGGCCTGGGTCACCTACGTCATCGATCTGGCTGGCTCACAGGAGAGATTTTACAAGAACGGCGCGCTCGCCAGCACGAAGAACGCCTCGTTCCTGGCCAAGTCGTTCATCAACATGGTGTCATCGCGAACCGTGATTGGAACCGAAGAGGACAACATCGATCACTGGTACACGGGAATGATGGACGAGATTCGGCTAGAGACAGGGATTCGTTCGGCAAGCTGGATCGCTGCGCAGTACCGCTCGATGACGGTCGCGCATTTCGTCAAAGTCGACCCGGCAGAGAACAAGCCTTAGCGGCGGCAGCCCCTGGACAAAGTCTCGGGTCGAGAGGCGGTCGGAGTCAGCGCGGGCGGTCCGGCGCCGCCTTGACCTTGGGAACCAGTGTGACCAGCGTGAGATTTTCATCGACCAGATAGCGGGCTGCGACCCGCTGTACATCCGCGGCAGTGACGCTGCCATAGCGGCCCGGGCCATCCAGAAACCGGCGCCAGTCGCCCTGGACCAGTTGCGCCAGCCCCAGTTCTCGCGCCACCCCGTCCACCGACTCCAGCCCAAAGAGATAACCCGCCGAAAGCTGGCTCTTCGCCTTGGACAGCTCGGCCGCCGTTACCGGCGATGACCGAACCTTCGCCACTTCGTCGGCCAGCGCCTTGCGGATCTTCTCCTGATCCTTGTCGGGCAGATGTGCAGCATAAATGATGAACAGGCCAGACTGTTCCATCGCCTCCGCCAGCCCGCCGGCGGCCACGGCGAGCTTGTCGCGGCGAACCAGGCGGCGGTGAAGGCGTGATGATTCGCCCGCCGACATCACGCCCGCCAGCACCTCCAGGGCCGGTATGTCGGCGTGGCGAGCGGCCGGGATGTGATAACCGCCGACCAGGACGGGGAGGCTGACCTCCAGATTCAGCGTCGCGGAACGGGGTGCATTCTGCGGCGGTTCCTCCACCAGAACGCGGGGCGGCTGGGGTCCGCGCGGCAGCCCGCCGAAATGCGTCTGCGCCGAACGACGTACGCTTGCCTCATCAATGTCCCCCACCACCACCAGTGTGGCATTGCCCGGCTGGTAGTAGGTGTCGTAGAACGCCTGGCAATCCGCGGGGAGGATGCGCTCCAGATCTTCGATGGTCCCGGCCGCCGTCCAGCGATAGGGATGGACGGTGTAGGCCAGGCCGCGGAACCGCTCGATGGCCTGCCCGATGGGATTGTTGTCGATGCGGAGCCGCTTTTCTTCCTCGACCACCTTGCGTTCTGAATCAACGGTGGCGGGAAACAGCCTCAGCCCGCGCATCCGCTCCGCCTCCAGCTTGATCGCGAAATCGACGATCGACGGGGGGACCGTCTGATGGAAGGCGGTGACGTCTTCGGTGGTGAAGGCGTTCACCTGACCGCCCACTTCCTTCAGCAGCCGCGAATGCTCCTCCGGTGGAACATGGACGCTGCCCTTGAACATCAGGTGTTCAAACATGTGCGCCACGCCGCGGTTGCCTACGTGTTCGTCCTTGGACCCGACGTGGTAAAAAATCTGCACGGTCGCCACGGGCGCCTTGTGGTCCGCCAGGAAAAGAACCTTGAGACCGTTGGGCAGCTCCCACTCGCGAACGTCCCGATCTTGCAGATGGTGTTCCAATACACGTCGCGCCCCCGGACTCTGCGTCGGCGGGGTGGGGGCCTGCGCGGCTACAAGTGCGGCAGGTGGCGTCTGACCACGGACCGGCGGCATGCCGCAGAACATCGCCGCTCCACACGAGATCATTGCGAGCCCACTGGCGAGGCGCCGCGCGCGGGCGCGCCCATGGTCCGACCGGGATCGCGCCGCAGGGCCGGGAACAGTATTCATCGCGCGAATCGGACTATGCCACAGGGAGCAACGGCGGTGGAGAGGTGATCGTGGAAAACCAACAGACCAACCGCCCGGCCTGTTCGTACTGCTCGCCATGAGCGCGTATTCTTCTCTTACCTATGACCGGATTCTCATGGTGTCACCCCGTTCGCCGCCCGCGAAGGGCGCCGCTTCGGTTCAGAGGTATGCGTCCGTGACCAGCAAGCCGGTGCCCGGTGGGGTGGTGCATAAGCTCCCCGTGGATCTGCGTGCGGCACTGAGCGCGCACCCCACGGCGATCGCTGCCTGGAGGGACATCACGCCCCTGGCACGCAATGAGTTTATTTGTTGGGTAGAGGATGCGAAGCAAGAGATCACACGAAAGCGCCGCATTCGCAGAACGCTGGAAGAGCTGGAAGAAGGCCAGCGCCGGCCTTGCTGCTGGCCTGGGTGCAAGCACCGCGAGCGCACGGGTCGGTGAGCGATTGCCCACGTGTTCGCCCTGGACCCCACGTGGTAAAAGATCTGCGCGGTTGCCACGGACGCCTTGTGATCCGCCAGGAAAGAACCTTGAGACCGTTGGGCAGCTCCCACTCGCGAACGTCCGGATGTTGCGGATGTTGTCACAGCGAGCAATGGCGGTGGAGAGGTGACGGTTGAAGACCGACGGTCCGCCAGGCGGCCTGTCATCCGGTGTGGTCGCCAGCGAAACACCCGAATGGGACACCGCCGCCACCACCCACGCTCGACCGCACTGGCGGCGGGCGCTGACGTTGTTGTGGATGGGCCAGGTGATCTCTCACCTGGGCGACTCTCTTTATCTGGTGGGGATCGTCTGGCTGGTGCTGGAGCTCACGGGCTCAAAGTCCATGACGGGCTGGCTGGTGGCGATGAACTTCGCGCCGGCGCTGTTCCTGGGGCTGTTCGCCGGCGCGTTCGTCGATCGTCACGATCGGCGGAGGGTCATGATCGCCGCCGATCTCCTGCGGTTCGTGGCGGTGGGTGCGATTCCGCTGCTGTTGCTCAACCGCTGGCTGGATGCGCCGGTGCTGGGGGTGATCTTGCTGGCGCTGGCCACGGGGACCACATTCTTCAACCCGGCCATGAAGGCCTTGCTTCCGGAGATTGCGCCCTCCACCCAGCTGGCCACAGCCGTCACGGTCTTCCAGCTCTCGGAGCAGCTGGCCTTTCTCGGTGGGCCGCTGCTGGGTCGGCCGGCCACGGCCCACCTGGGTCTGGTCCATCTGTTCACCGTCGATGCGGTGACCTTCGCGTTTTCGGCGGTGTGCCTGCTGCTGCTCCCCTCGCTGGGCAGACGGCGCT
>JBDSME010000196.1:0-3600 GCA_039916065.1 Polyangia bacterium | reverse complement strand
GCTGGCGAAAATCGTTGGCGACGATCGCTGGCTCCCTCACCCTGACCCTCTCCCACTATCGTGGGAGAGGGCAAACGCTCGGCTGTGCAAAAGGGCCGTGGGTCTCGCCGGGCGCCACGGTCTCTTCGTTGACGACCACCGTGTCCGTCTACGCGGTGGCACTCTCTCGAAAGATGTGATCAATCATGAGCCGCTCCGCGGGGCGAGGACAAACAGCTTCCCTGCGTCGCACGTCGCTTTTTGCCGACGAGTTTTCCGCAACCGATCGGCCGGGGGTCCGAGACCGGGGAACTCCCGAGCATGTCAGGCACCGCCTGATTCAGGTCGAGAGGGCACGAGGCCGGGTGCGGTGCACTCAACGGCCAGGCCGGGGCCGCCCGTCAGGGTTATGTTCGGTCCGCGGACGGTCCAGCCGCCCTGGAAGGGGTCGCCGGCCAGCAGGAACGCGGTGTCCAGGTCTACCCAGTCGACGCCCCCCAGCGCGGTGGCCACGTGGGCCATGGCCAGCAACCCCACGCGCGTTTCCACCATGGCCCCCGCCATCAGGCGCAGACCCGCGGCGCGTGCCGCACGGGCCAGCGCCAGGGTGGGCAAGGGCCCGCCCAGCTTGACCAGCTTCAGATTCACGGCGTGAGCGGCGCGTCTGCGCAGCAGTTGCTCCAGATCGGCGGCGCCACGAAATGATTCGTCGGCCACCACCGGCACGGGCGCGTGCGCCGTCACCTCGGCCATTCCCGACCAGTCTTCGGTGGCGCAGGGCTGCTCGTAACACTCGATGCGCAGACCGTCGGACAGGACGCCGTCCAGCAGCGCCAGCGCGTCGGCGGCGCTGAAACCAGCGTTGGCGTCCAGGCGAAAGCGCGCCTGGGGAACCGCTTGCGCCACCGCCTGGAGGCAGGCCCGATCGGCGCGCCAGTCGCGGCCGACCTTGACCTTGAAACAGTCGAAGCCGGCGGCGAGATGCTGCATTGCCAACCGGGCCATGTGGTGGGGAGGGGAGATGGGCAGGGTGATGTCCGTGATCAAGGGTGCCGGTGGCGTCGGCGCGGCATGGGCGGCCGTGGCGGTTCCAGGAGCACTGCCGCACAGCAAGACGTGAAGGGGCGCCCCCATCAACCGGGCCCACGCGTCGATCACGGCCGCTTCGATTCCCGCGCGCGCCACCGAGGAGTGGGGTAGGGCGCGCTCCAGCGCGGCGGTGAGTTCGGCCGCCCGAGAGAACCGCAACCCACGAAGCGCTTGGGCGGCCGCGGCCACGGCGCGCAGCAAGTCAGGCTGGTCCTCCACCGTGACCGGCGGGAGCGCGGCAGCTTCACCCAGCCCGGTGGCGTGTCGGCCGGTGCCCTCGTCGAGCACCGTAGCCCGCACCAGCACCGCGCGGGTCGCGTCGATGCGCCCGCTGGCGATCACGAAAGGCTCACGCAGGGCAATGGACAGGGCCTCTCCCGCCAGTGACAACAAGGTGGCGGGGGGCGCGGCAGTGAATGGCTGCTCGGGGCCGGCTACCACTTCTGCTTGACCTTCTGGATGTCGCGGCGGTCGCGCTTGGTGGGGCGTCCACCGCCCTCGAATGACAGGGCGGGCGCGTTCTTCAACTGAAAAGCCAGCCGGTCGCGCGTCTCCTTGCTGGACGCCGTCTCTTCGTAAAGGGTGGCCGCCACCGCCGCCGGGCCGCGCACCTCCGCCAACCCACGCACCACCACGTGGTGTTCATAGGGAGGCCGTCGCACCGTGATGGTCTCACCGGGTTGGACCAGGCGCGCCCGCTTGCCCCGTTCACCATTGATGTCGATCTTGCCGCCGTCCACCGCCTGGGCCGCCGCGGACCTGGTCTTGAAGAACCGCGCCGCCCAGAGCCATTTGTCCAGCCGCACCCGCGTGGGCGCGCGGGGTGCTACAGCGGACGTGGCGTGGTCAGCGGGCGCACCACCGGACATACCGGGCATCGCCCAATTGTACGAGGCAACGCGCGCCGCCGCTCCTTCCAAGACACCCTCAACGCCCTCCAATTGCGTCAATAACGGCCACCTACAAGAAATCGTTGACACCAGATCGCAGTGAGCGGAATATGGACCTTCATGTCGCTATCGCTCATCCACTCCGCACGCCGTTCATGCGGCGTCCTGGTCGTCAAGCTCGACGGCCCGGGAGTGGCGACGCGCGACCGCTGAAAATCGGTTGAAAACGTCACCCTCTCCCGCCGCGTCGAGGAGAGGGTGGGATGGTCCACTTGCTCCCGGCCGGCAGAAACCGGAGCAAGCACCCCATGGACCCCGCCCAGACCCCTGACGATCCCGAAGACCCCGACCAGCAACCACGGCCCGCCGCCCCGCCGCGCCAACCGCCCCACCCGGCGGCACTGCAACCTGGCGCGCCTCCAGCGTCGTCAGTATTGCCATCCGTGACCGAGGCGGCGGGTCCGCGACTGGCAATGGCGCCACCGCTACAGCCGATTGTGGCAGACCAGCGGCTGTTCACGCCGCCGTTCGTGCGCGTGCTGGGCATGCAGGCGGCCTACGGATTCTCGTTCTCCCTGTTTTTTCTGCTGCCCAAGTACCTGGCGACGCTGGGCGAATCGCCCGCCCGCATCGGGTTCGTGATGGGCGGATTCGGAGTGGCTTGCATTCTCACCATTCCGTTCCTGGCGCCGTTGGTGACGCGTCTCGGGCGTCGTGGCGCCCTGATGGCGGCGACAACCTTGCTGGCGGCAGCGGGGCTGGCCTTTGCTCTGTTTCCCAATCCAGGCCTCATGGCCATTCCGTTGCGTGCCGCCGAAGGGGTGACCTGGACCATCATGTTCAGCACCGCGGTGGCCCTGACCGCCGACATCGCACCCCCGGATCGCCTGGCTCAGGCCATCGGGTTGGCCGGCGCGGCCAGCCTGATCATGAATGCCGTGGCTCCCGCCATCGGAGAACCGCTGGCCGACGCCTTCGGATTTCGGTGGGTGTTTTTCCTGGCGGCGCTGGCGGCGTTGGCGGCGGCGTTGCTGGCCCGGCGCCTGCTCATTCCCACGACCACCTCGCCCGGCAGGTCGCATTCGGGACCAGTGCGCGCGACCACGGAGGGGCACGGCCCCGCTTCCGTCTCTGCGGGCGACGAGCTGCTGGTGGGGCGGATGGCGATCTACGTGGTGTTCGCCCTGAGCGGGCTGGCTTTCAGCGTGCTGTTCACCTTCCTGGGCCCGTTCGCCCTGTCTCAGGGGATGAAGGCCATTCGCTCGTTCTTCGTGGCGTACACCACCGCCGCCCTCGCTGTCCGCGTTGTTGGCGGACGGCTGGCCGACCGCCTGGGACATCGCTTGATCGCCGCGACGGCGCTGTTTCTTTACGGCTGTGTGGTGGCGTCGACGGGGTTGCTGGCGCCCCACCACCTGGTGGCGCTGGGCCTTGGCTTCGGTCTCGCCCATGGCGCGCTCTATCCCGCGCTGATGGCCCTGCTGATCAACCTGGCACCGTCAGCGCGCCGTCCGCGCATCCTGGGTCTGGCCAACGGCGCCATGAGCATCGGCATCTCGTCGGTGTTCCCCGCCGGCCTGCTGGTCGCCCGCGCGGGCTATCCAGCAACCTTCGCCGTGGCTGGCGGCCTGGTAGCCCTGGC
>JBDSME010000195.1:0-3905 GCA_039916065.1 Polyangia bacterium | reverse complement strand
GTCACGCGCACGGATCTGCGGAGCTGGATGCGGTTCGGCTGCTCGTCGTGGCCGAACACCAGCTTGTGGGTGAAGGCGTCTGGTTGGTGGCGTGCCAGCAGGGCGCAACGGGTCTCGTAGCGCGCCTCGTGGCCGTGCGCGAAGGTCACGCGAACCAGCGTTCCGATCGCGCCCAAGGTCAGGCTGGGCTTGGGCGCCACGCCCGTGGTCACGGACGCCGCCACGCCCACTGAATAGAACGCCTCGTTCACCTCCAGAACGCTCCCCTCCACGCCGGCCACCTTGACCGCCTGACCGGCACTCAGCTCGCGCGTGGTCAGAAGGGCGAAGTTGCCGGCGAGCTGCTGAAACCCCAGCTTCTCACGAACGGCCGCCACCTGGGCGAAGATGCCTTCTCCCACCCCCGCGGTCGGCGGCGGGTGCCCGCGCAGCTCCAGGGCGGTGGCCTTTTCGAAGACTTCGATCTGGGTCGCCACCAGACGCGGCGCAACTCCCGCCAGCGCGGCCACGCGGTCGATCAGCTGGGCCTCGCCCCGCGAGATCTGCCGTTCCGCCAGCAGTCTCGCGAAAGCCTGCCGCTCCGCCTGCTGCTGCCGCCGGCGCATCATCACCACCGCTCCCAGGCCTGACAGCACGCCCACCACCATGACTACCCACACCCACACCGAGGTCGCCTCAGAAGGTTGGAAGGCATCGCGCACGGAGCGCAAGAAGGAGTCGACGGGACGCATGGGAGCGCCTCCAGGATAACGGAGTGGCGGCGGAACGCTGGTTTCCCATCCGAATCGGCCGGATCGTCCGAATCGTCCGGATCCTCCGAACTTGCCGAACCGGCCGAAGGACCGAAAACATCCGGCGTTTCCTGTACCTGGGTGGGTGTTTCGCACCGAAAAGGTAAAAAATTAGCGTCTTCGGCCAAGGCATGGGATCGATGTTGGGGGAGATAACCGCATGATTGAATTCGACGACGACTCAAACAGCCACCGGGGCCCGGTCATCAAGGTCGTGGGCGTGGGGGGTGGCGGCGGAAATGCCATCAACACCATGATCGAGGCGGGTATTGGAGGCGTCGATTTCATCGTCGCCAACACCGACTGCCAGGTGCTGGAGGCGAACCAGGCCAACATCAAGATTCACTTGGGCAAGAACCTGACCAAGGGACTTGGCGCCGGGGCGAATCCGGAGATTGGCAAGGCGGCCGCCATGGAGGACGCGGCGCGCATCGCCGAAGTGCTCGCTGGAGCAGACATGGTGTTCGTCACGGCTGGCATGGGCGGTGGCACGGGAACCGGCGCGGCTCCCGTCATCGCCCAGGTCGCCCGTGACATGGGCTCCCTGACCGTGGGGGTGGTCACCAAGCCGTTCATCTTCGAAGGGTCGCAGCGGCGCAACAAGGCCAGCGGCGGCATCGCGGAGCTGGCCAAGTGCGTGGACGCTCTGATCGTCATCCCGAACGATCGGCTGACCACCCTGGCTGGCATGAAGATGACCTTGAAAGACGCCTTCGCCATGGTGGACAACGTGTTGCTGAATGCCGTGCGTGGCATCAGCGATCTGGTTCTGGTGCCCGGCCTCATCAACGTGGACTTCGCCGACGTGCGCACAATCATGACGGGCATGGGACGTGCCCTGATGGGAACCGGCCGCGGCAAGGGCGACAAGCGGGCCCTGGAGGCGGCGCAACAGGCCATCAGCTCCCCGCTGCTGGAGGACGTATCGATCAACGGCGCCACCGGCATTCTCATCAACATCACCGGTGGTCCCGACCTGACCTTGTCCGAGGTCACCGAGGCGGCCACGCTGATCGAGGAAGCGGCTGATCCGGGCGCCAACATCATCTTCGGCTCCGTCATCGACGCCAACGCTGGCGACGAAGTCCGCATCACGGTGATCGCAACCGGTTTTCAACCCTCCATGCAGGAGTACGGAATGCCCGCGCCGGCCAAGACTGGCAGCGGCACGCACCGGCGCGCCAGCCGTGATCAAATGGCTTTGCCAATGTCGGCGACGGCGGCGGCGGCGTCGGGATCGATGTCGGGCGGGGGCGGCAATGGCCACACGCGCACTTCTCCCGGGATGGGTGTGGGCTCTTCCGCGGCACATCAGGCGCCCCCGTTTGGCGCCGCCTACGCACCCTTCGGCGCCACCTATCCCCAGCAACAGCAGCCAGCCGCACACGGCCACGGTATTCCCGCGCAGGTCGGGGGCAGTGATACCTTGTCCTGGCACCCCGCCGCGTCCGCCTCTCGCTACACGACTCCCCCCCTGGGAATGCACTTCGGTGGCAGCGCCGAGGTGACGGCGGAGCCTTCAGAGTTCCTGGAGGAAGAGTTCGAGGAAGCGGACTTCAATATGGCCATGGCGCACATGGGCGCGGTGCAGGGCGCTCCCATGAACGGCGCGAACGGAGGAGGTGGTCACGGCATGCAGCCGTCGGCCGATTGGGCGCCCGCCGGGGAGCGGCCGGTGATTCGTCCCGCCGTCGGCGCGAACCCCGCCCTTCGCGGTCGTGCCGCGACGGGTAGCATGTCCCGGGCATCAGGAGGCTCCAACGAGCTCGGGGTGGAGGAGAGCGAGTTCGACCGCCCTACTTTCATCCGCCGCGGAATCATCCCGCCGGGCTGAGAAGGATCTCGGACCAGGCCCACCCGGGGCCACCGCAACCGGGAGTGCCGGCGGGCGATAAGCGGGCATGAATCTCGCGACGGGCCGGCTGCTGTCTTCGTGTGTTCAACTGCTCTGGCCCGCGCATTGCGCGGGCTGTGATGCCCTGATGCCGAGCGATGATGCCGTCTTCTGCGGCCCGTGCGCGCAATCGGTTAATCCGCTGGGAATGGCGTGCGCCGGTTGTGGCCTGCCGCGGATGGTGAAGTCCGCCGGTTCTGGCAGCGGTCAGCCTCCGCGCTGTTCAGGGTGCGTGCGCCGCGAGTTCGCCTTTTCGCGCGCCTACGCAGGGTTCGAATACGGGGCCGCCATTGCCTCGGCGATCGTGCGCATGAAACATGGCGGGCGGCCCGATCTGGCGCGGCGCCTGGGGCGCATCCTGCAGGACGCCATGCTGCGGGCGCTGGTATCGTCCGGAAGCGCTCCCATCGACGGGATCGTTCCGGTGCCGTTGCATCCGCAAAAGCTGCGCCGTCGCGGGTTCAACCAGGCGCTGGAGCTGGCCCGCGCGGCTCTGGCACGGCTGGCACGCTTGGCTGACCGAGGTGGCCGCCCGGCAGATACCATGGCCATTCCCGCGCCACTGCCCACGCTGTATCGCCGCCTGTTGCTGCGCGTGCGGCCCACGCGCGAGCTCGGCCGCTCGGGCCCGGGCGCGCGGCGGGTCGAGGTGTTCGGCGCCTTTGGTCTCTCGCAACCGGCGCTGGTGAGGGGGCGCCGTTTTCTGGTGGTGGACGACGTGATGACCACGGGCGCCACCTTGAACGAATGCGCGGAGACGTTGCTCCGTGGCGGCGCGGCGGATGTGCGGGTGGTGGCGCTGGCGCGCGCGCTCTGAACGGCGGCGCCCGGCCCGCCGCGCCCGCAGCACCGTCGCGAAAACTGGCATATCCTGTGTCCGTGGCGAAGTCGGAAGGCGCGGGTAACGAAGAAGTGAAGGTGCTGGCGCGCAATCGGCGCGCGCGGCACGAATATCACGTGGACGAGACTGTGGAAGCGGGCCTGGTCCTGGCAGGCTCCGAGGTGAAGTCCATCCGCGACGGCAAGGTCACGCTGGTCGATGCGTTTGTCGACGTGGACAAGGGCGAGGCCTGGCTGCATCAGGTCGACATTGGCACGTACGCATTTTCGCATGGCAGGAATCACGAGCCGCGGCGCCGGCGCAAGCTCCTGTTGCACCGCCGGGAGATCGATCGCCTGGCCGGCAAGATCAAGGAGAAAGGGTATACACTCGTCCCGCT
>JBDSME010000194.1:0-6306 GCA_039916065.1 Polyangia bacterium | reverse complement strand
ATTGTTCACTCGGCACCGTTTCCGCAAGGGCGACTCCGGCATGGTCGGATCCGCTGCTACTGACAGCTCCCGTTGCTGTAGGTCTTGGGAGTTCCGCTGATCGAGGGATCCGACGCCGTCACCCCCGTGGGCGCGGCGGCGTTGATGATGGCGAGGTTGGTCTCGGCGGTGGCGGGCGTAGCGACAACGCCTGAACCGCCGGCTCCTCCGGTACCACCGACAACCTCGCCACCGGCGCCGCCTGTATCGCCGGCGCCGGTGCCACCGCTGCCCGAGTCACCACCGGTGCCCGCGCTCGAACCCCCGGTCCCGGCGCCGATGGCGCCACCTGTCCCTCCCTTGGCGGAGCTCGATCCGCAACCGACGCCGCCCAGCGAAGCCAGCGCCACCAAACCACCCAAGCAAAACCTTTTCGTCAATCGTTTGAACATGGTGTCTCCCTTACTCGCAGAACTGGCTTTGGCAGGTCTTGCCGCCGGTGCAGGTCGAATCGTCCGTGCACGCCACGCAACCGGCAGGCGTCGCCTGGGTCACGATCTTTTCAAAGTAGCAACCGCAGCTCACCGCCGGCTTGTATGGCTTCAGGAAGCCTCCGTCGGTTTCGCGGGCCACCTTCATGGCGCACTGGGGGACCATCCCCGCGCCGGCCTCGATGTCGATGAAGCTCAAGGGCTTGCCGGCTTCGATCTCCGCACTTCCTTGAATCCATTCGATGGCCTTCTTGGCGTCGCCAGTGGCCGTGGCTCCGTTCGCGAACAGGTGCACGGGCCCGAAGATCGCGTAACGCCCCTCTCGCACATTGCGCTTGTCCGTGGCGGCTGCCGTGGAATCAGGATAGTAGGCCTTGGTCTGCCCGACAGCCCGAAACGCCAGAGCGTTCAAGGTGGCGCGGCGCGTGTCGTAGCCGTCCGAGGCGAAGAACCCGATGGCCTTCTGCGCGTCCGACACCGCCAGCAACGACGTCACCAGGTTGCCTCCGCTGGCGTTCGCGGTGCCCTTGAAGGACGCCGCCGGAACCCCAATGTACTTGGAGATCATGATCTGCGTTCCCGACTGTGCATTGCGCTGCTGGATGGCGGTCTCGTCGATGAAGGGGGCTACCGCGCCGGTCATCCCGCAACCGAAGATGGCGGCGGCCTGTTCGGCCGAGATGGCGGTCACGGTGGCGTTGGCCTCGGGGACGATGAACACCATCGACTGCACGGGGCCAGAGAACTCGCTCATGGTGGCTGGCAAGGTGTCACCGGTGCAGGCGGTGTACGACACATCCGCCACGCCCACGGTGGCCTTGGTGACGGCGGCATCCAGGCTGCACTGCTTGGTGAGCACCTTGGTGGGGTCGGCGGGATCGACCACGAAATAGTCGCCGTTGCCGGTGATCGTAACGTTGTCACGAATGGCGGCCGGGCCATCACACGAAGCGGTTCCCTTGTAAATCAGAGTGTACTTGGTGGCCTGGGCGGCCAGCTTGACGGCGATCTTGCTGGCGGTCGGCTCAAAGGCGCTGGACCCGGCCAAGTAGATCGGATTGGGAAACATCGTGGCGTCGTTGCAGTTGGGGTTGGCTTGCGCATGGGCGAGGCGAGCGCTCGCCACGAGCGCCAGGGTGCCCAGACCCCACGCCGACCCCCTCTTCACGACCGATGGACTACGTAATTTCATTGCGTGACCTCCAGATAAATTCATTCCGACCTACGACCTTGTTGGCGACGACGGCACCAATATCTCGTGTCGGAACAGAGCACTACGGCAAATCGCCTCCGTCGCCGAGATAGATCACGGCCGTCACACGACCGTCACAACGAGTCGCGGGCGCGCCGCCAAGGGGTGCAAAAACAGTGGCTTTTCGCCGAAGTTGCCGGAACGTCACGGCACCGCCATGCGGCTCCCTTATGGTGCCCCGCCATGATGGCGGAAACACGAGTGGACGAGAGACGCGTTCTGGTGATCGAGGACGAGTCGGACATTCGCGATCTGCTCAGCTACAACCTGACCTCCAACGGCTATCAGGTGAAGACCGCCGACAACGGCGAGCACGGACTGGAGGCGGTGGGAACGTTCACTCCCGACGTGGTGCTGCTGGACCTGATGCTGCCGGATCTCCCCGGAACGGAGATTTGCCGCCGCATTCGCGCCAACCTCGACTATGCCCAGCCCGCGATCATCATGTTGACCGCGAAGGGCGAAGAGATCGATCGGGTGGTGGGCTTCGAGGTGGGGGCGGACGACTATGTGGTCAAGCCATTCAGCGTGCGGGAGCTGATGTTGCGCGTGAACGCGGTGCTGCGCGGGCGAGCGAACAGCGGGCCGCCTTCCGCCGCGCGCCCCCCTCCGGTGCGCCGCCCCACCGCCGGTGAGCAGGGGTCGGTCAAGCGCCGCAAGTTCACGGTGGGGCCGTTGCGTGTCGACGTCGATGGTCACTACGTGTTCGTGAAGCAAACCGAGATTCACGTCAGCGCCATCGAGATGCGCCTGCTGGTGTACCTGATCGAGAATCGCGGCCGGGTGGTCTCGCGGGAGGCGCTGCTCGAGGACGTCTGGGGTTACCGGCCGGAGATCTCCACCCGCACGGTGGACACGCACGTGAAGCGCCTGCGCGACAAGCTGAGCAGCGCCGGCAACCTCATCGAGACGGTTCGGGGCACGGGGTATCGCCTGACCGATTCGTATCCCGTGGTAATGGAAGGAGAGTCCTGACGACCGGGCTACCGGCTGCGGGCTTCAGGCTACAGCCCTGACATGCCCCAAAGTCTCATCGGCGCTCTCGAACCGCCAGAAGCCTGAAGCCCGTCGTATGCCCTGAACCGACGCACGTCGTCACGCGGGCCGTCCGGAATCAGGCAACATGCTACTGTCCGTCCCATGAACCACGTCAAGCGGAGCGCTGTCGGACCCGTCACTTTTCCCGCCCGCCGCGGCGGCATGGGCCGGCGCTTGGTCGTCGCGACCACGAGGATCGCCATTCTCACCTTGTGTGTGGCGCCCGCCGTGACCGGAGGATGCGACGGGCGAAGCTCCCTCCCCACCGGCCTCGAGCTACGGCGCGACGCCATCTCGATAAATCCTTCGGCGGTGTACACGATAAGGGGAGTGGCCAGCGGCAAGTGCGTGGAGATCCTCGCCGCTAGCACCGCGAATTCCGCCAAGGTGCAGATCAACACCTGCGCCGCAGCCTCCGCGGCTCAGACGTTCCGCCTGCAGGTGGCCAGCGGCACCTTCTACAACGTCGTCAACACCAACAGCGGCAAATGCCTGGATGTCAGCGGCAAGTTGACTACCGACGGTGCAGCGGTGATTCAGTACCAGTGCAACGGCGGCACCAACCAGCAGTGGACACTGACGGATACTTCGGGCGGAGCGGTGCGCTTGACCGCCCGACACAGCAACAAGGTCATGGAGGTCAGCGGCGGCGCGACGGCGAACGGAACGGCGATCGTCCAGCGGACCTGGTCAGGCGCCACGCACCAGCAATTCGTGGTGGCTCAGGTCCCCGGCGGCGGAAGCGGCGGAGCCACCGGCAGCGGCGGGGGCGGGGGCGGGGGCGGTGCCAGCAGCAGCGGGGGAGGCCCGGGGTCAGGTGGATTTCCAGACGCGGGCAGCGACGCGCTGTCTGGCGACGGTGGTGCCGTCTCGTGCGCAGAGCAGCAGCCGAGCGCCGACCCGTATTCCATCTCGATAGCGGGTCAGTGGGACTTCACGCCCCAAGGCGGCACCGCCAAGAAGATCCAGGTGCCTGGTGGCGGCTGGATCAAGCAAGGCTTCTCGGCGCCGACCGGCACCTATCGCACCACCATCACCGTCCCCACCAACCCGACCCTGGGCGCGGCCCAGACCACGTTGCTGGAGCTCGGCGCCGTCAACCACGAAGCGACCTTGACCGTGGGTACCACCGTGGTCGGCAAGACCATGACCGCTTTCACCCCCTCCGTTTTCGACATCACCCACTTCGTCACCCCTGGCCAGTCGTACCCCATTTCGATCCTGGTGCGCGGCCGCGATGCCTTCAAGAACGCCAGCGGAAGGCGGCTGGTGCCTGCCGCCGCGGACTGGTCTCCAAACGTCCCCCAGGGGATCTACCGGTCCGCCATGCTGCGCGTCTACCCGGATGTCTACATCAGCGACGCTTTCGTCCGCACCAGCGTCTCCGCCAAGACCCTGACCTACGACGTCTGGGTGACGAACACAGGCGCGGCCTCCCGACAGGTCACGCTCTCGGGCAAGCTGGGCTCTTGGAATTGCGACGTTGTCACCTACCCCGACGTTCCAGCCAGCAACCTGACCGTGGCACCAGGGGCCACCATGAAGGTCACCGTGGGGCCGTTGCCCTGGACCGCGCCCCCGTCATCCTACTGGTGGCCCAACGTTCCCTTTCAGCAGGATTACCACGCCAGGCTGCACAATCTGCACATCACCGTCGCTGACGCTACCCACACCATCCAAAGCCGGGTGGTTCGCTTCGGCTTCCGCGAGACCGAACAGCGGCGTGCCGACGCGCAACACGTCTACTACTACCTGAATGGGGTGCGCGTCAGCTATCGCGGGGACAGCCTTCAGGGCGTCGATTACGACAGCATCAATTTCGCGGGAGGCCCGGGCGATGCCTACGACACCTTCCCCGGGTTCTTACCGCCGAGCGCCGGCAACGGTGGTTGGCCGCAGGCGGTGCGAAATGTCCAGCAGCTGAACTACAACGTGGTGCGCATTCATCAAGAGCCGGCGCCGCCGTACATGATTGACGTGGCCGACGAACTGGGGCTGATGATCATCGACGAATCGGCCATCCGGGGGACGGACGGCCAGGACTTCGTGATGGGACACGACAACATGGTGAACCACGTGCGGCAACTGGTGCTGCGCGACCGCAATCACCCCTCCATCATCCGCTGGAGCATGTCCAACGAGGAGAACCTCTCCGCGGCGGATTCGGCGCAGTTCGCCACCGATCTGTACAACGCCATTGTGGCACTGGACCCCACGCGCCCGGTGAGCGCCGACGTGGGCGGCAGCTTCCAGCAGTACAACCAGATAACGCAGCCGAACTTCGCTACCTTCGGCCACTACCTGCCGGACAACCTGGGCAAGTACACCGAGGAGGTGGGGACGCGGACGGATCGACCGTTGGGCCAGGGGGAGTACATCTGGCCCAAGGACGTTACCCGCCAAGGGTTCATGTGGTTCGCCACCTCGACCATGGCGATGCGGGTGAAGGATGCCTCTGACTTGCGTCCCTACACCTTGCTGTCGGCGTGGTCCAGCTTCGTCCCCGGCGTGAAGACAACGATGATGCGCCTGGAGCCGACCTACCCGGAAGGGGCCATCAACCCGCCCCTTTTTGGCGAGGACAACCTGCCGGACCCCTGGTCCAACCCCATCGTCATGCGGATCCAGCGGGCGTTCAATCCGGTGCTGGTCGCCGATCAGGCGTACTGGGAGGCGAACAAGATGTCGAACGCCAACGGGGACTGGCCGATCAGCAAGCCGGCGCTGGCAAAGAACGCCGATGCCATGCGCAACCTGTTGATCTTCAACGACACCTTCGCCGGAACGGCCATTACCGTCACCTGGGAACTCCGCGCCGGCTCGTCGACGGGGGCCGTTGCCTCCATGGGCACCTTCATGGCCGACGTCCCGCTGGGATCCAGGGTGACCCATCCCATCACCATCCACACACCCGCCACCGGGACCTCCTGTGTGCTGGTGCTGCGCGCGCAAAAGGATGGGTCCGTCCTCTTCGACGACACCGCGCAGATTTTCATGCTCAACTGACAGTTCCCGAGATCGGCCCATGGCATTCGTTTGCGGCTCATGCAATTCCGGGCAAGATCTGTCCCACCGTGGAGAGGTCGTAATTGACGGCCCAGGCGTTTGGGTCGCGACCGCTGGTGCTGGTCGAGCCGTAGCCGGCCTGCCCCGCCCGTTCGTAGTCGGCGGGCGCCAACCCCATCGCTTGCAGGATGGTCACCAGCAGGCGGTTGTGGGGGATCCCTTTGATGACGTTGCCCATCTCTTGCGCGAAGTAGGCCCGCCCGTTCCAGTCGATGTAGTCCAGGTATCGCCCCGGCTTGATGAATCCGCCCGCGCTCCCGGCCAGCAGGCAGGGAACGCTATAGCCGATGTGGTTGAAGCCGAGCTCGTTGCCCCAGTACACCAGTGAGTTGTCGAGGTAGGTCTTGCCGTTTGCCTCGGGCACATCGAGCTTGGTGCACAATTTGGCGAAGACCTCGCTGGCAATCCAGGCGTTGATCCCCTTCAACATCCGCCGCGAGTTGGCGTTGTCCCAGTCATGGGCCAGCCCGTGCCAGGTCC
>JBDSME010000193.1:0-5754 GCA_039916065.1 Polyangia bacterium | reverse complement strand
CCTCCAATGCTCGGATCTTCCGCTCCAGACTTTGGTCGGCGGCCATCAACAGGAACGGCACGTTGATCCCGCCGGATGTTCTTCGCACCCGGGAGCACAGCTCGAACCCGTCAACCCCTTCCAGCTCGGTGTCCGCGAGCACCACGTCGGGCAGGTCGGACGGGTCGTCCTGAAGCTTGTCCCAAGCCTCCGAACCCGTGGTGGCTGTTTCGACGGCGAACCCTGCTGCGCGCAGACTGACCTCCAGTACGCGGAGACTGCTGACATCGCCATCCACGACCAGAACGCGATCAGTCATCAAACCATCTTTCGAGGACACTCTCGGGGCGCGAACGTGTGCGAAGCTTTCACGATGCTAGCCACGCCTCAGCAGTATATCGCGCTGCTTCCATTCCCGCCTGGCGGGCTTGCCCCAAATAGAGCAAAACAGACATATCAATATGTAGGATTCACTTCGGCGTCATGGGTTCGAGGTCCGCGCTCCGTCGCACCGTTACCCGCCTCAGGATGCGAACCCCTGGGAGAGACCGGCAATTGAACGGTCAGCGAGTCGATGCCCAGTTGGTGGCAGCCAGTGCGGCGGCGCAGGACGTTGACGTAGATCCTGGCGTCCTGGCGCGGCTGGCCGCGTTCGGTGACCTTTTCTTGCGGTGGAACGAGCGGGTCAACTTGGGCGGGCGGATCGGACCGCGCGAGCTGGTGGAGCAACACTTCGCCGATTCGTTCGCGGCCAGGCGGTTCGTGGACGCGAAGAGCCGGGTGGTCGATGTCGGTACGGGCGGCGGGCTGCCGGCTCTACCGCTGGCGCTGATTTGCCCCGAAGTGCGCGTTGACCTGTGGGAGCCCACGGCCAAGAAGGTGTCCTTCCTGCGAACCGCGGTCCGGGAGCTGAGTCTTGGCGACCGCGTGACAGTCAACTCTGGACGCATGGATGCGCAGAGTGTGGGTGCGCAGCCGACGTACGACGTTGCGACGTCTCGGGCGACATTTTCCCCCATGGAGTGGTTGGACATGGGTTTGCGGTTGGTCCGACCGGGCGGGAGAGTTCTGGTCTTCGCGACTGGCGAGCGGCCAGCAGGATGCCCGGAATCTGCCGCCTCCTACGTTTATCGCGATAATCGCCAGATTCTGGTGTTCACGCGCGACTCTTAGGGTTGCCCGGTCCGCTTGAATACGGCAGCCCAGATGTTCCACGTGAAACATTCAGCCCGTTTGTTCCACGTGGAACATCGAGATCGGGGTTTCTCCCGGACCACCCGCTTGCCTCTCGTGGGCTATATTGCCGCTTGTGACCCTCGAATCGGAATTCCAAGCCGAAGTAGACGGCCTTTCCACAGCCTGTCGGTTACGCACCACGACACCATATTCGGGCCGGGAACGCACCAGGCCATCCACAGCCCAGAATCGCGAACTCATATCCTTTGCCACGAACGACTACCTCGGATTATCCAGTGCTGCGACGGTGCGTGCCGCCGCGTGCCAATCAATAGAACAAAGTGGCGCCGGTTCAGGGGCTTCCCGGCTGGTGACGGGCGAGACTCCCTATCACCGCGAACTGGAGGTAGCCCTGGCGGCTTACCTCGGTGTGGAAGACGCGCTGCTTTTTCCTACGGGCTACCAAACCAACATCGGGGTGCTAACGGCGCTGGCCGGGCCAAACGACCTGATTGTCTCCGACGCAGCCAACCACGCCAGCATTATCGACGCCTGCCGCCTGAGCCGGGCCCACGTCGCCATCTACCCTCACCTGGACGCTAAGGCCGCGACGGCCGCGCTCGCACACCCTTCATCCTTCCGTCGGCGAATCCTGGTCACTGAATCCATCTTCAGCATGGACGGAGACCGGGCCCCCCTGACTGAGCTCGCGTCCGCTGCCCGAGCACAGGGTGCCGGCCTGGTGGTCGATGAGGCGCATGCCCTTGGAGTCACTGGTCCGGACGGGCGAGGAGTCGCTGCCGACTGCGGTGTGATGCCGGACGTCGTCGTGGGGACGTTGGGCAAGGCCATGGGCTCTCACGGCGGTTTCGCCGCTGGCACCGCGTTGTTGCGCCGAATTCTCATCAATCGGGCTCGCTCGTTCATCTACTCGACAGCCGGGCCACCCAGCGCCGCCGCCGCCGCACTGGCGGCCCTCACTATCGTGCGGTCACCCCCCGGGCAAGAACTCCGGGAACGCGCCGCCTTCCTGGCTGCGCACGCCCGCCTCGGCCTCCGGTCCGCTGGTATCGATGCGCCTGGGCAAGACTTGATACTGCCTGTCATCATTGGACAGGAGCACGACGCTCTCCGCGTCTCCCGGGACCTGCTGTCCCGTGACCTGCTCGTTCCCGCCATCCGCCCGCCAACCGTCCCGGCAGGCACCTCTCGCCTTCGCATCACCATCTCCGCCGCGCACACCACCCAGGAAGTAGACCGGCTGGTCGACGGATTGGCGAGCGCCCTGCGCTCCACTATGAACACCAGGCCGGCAGACATTGCAGCGCCATGACCGCCCGCGGCCTCCTCCTGGTCGGTACTGACACTGGTGTCGGCAAGACCTCCGTGGGGGTCGGCCTTCTCCGTCTCGCCTATCGGAACAACTTCCGCTTGATCCCCTTCAAGCCAGTAGAGACCGGATGCGACCCCGCCGCCCAAGATGCAACCAGATTGTGGGCCGCCGCTCCCCTTTCGGACCTCGCACCGACAGACGTATGCCCACTCAGGTTCACTCCGCCTGTGGCCCCCTCCGTCGCCGCCCGGCTGGCCGGTCGGCCAATCGAGCCACACGTCCTCCGTGAGCACGCCGCTATCCTCCTCCGCCGCGGGGACGCCCTGCTGGTGGAATCAGCGGGGGGCCTCCTGACACCCTACGCCGCGGGCCTGACCAGCGTCTCGCTCGCTGATCTCTTTGATATTGATGTTTTGCTCGTAAGCGCCAACCGCCTGGGCACGATCAACCACACGGCTCTGGCACTCGCCGAGCTGGCAAGCCGCCGGGTCCGTCTGGCCGGCCTGGTCCTGGTCAACGTCAACGGTATCTCATCCCCCGAT
Source organism: Polyangia bacterium (assembly GCA_039916065.1). Taxonomy (GTDB): domain Bacteria; phylum Myxococcota_A; class Polyangia; order Fen-1088; family Fen-1088; genus FEN-1088. Next base: position 2,724 of record JBDSME010000193.1, on the reverse strand, counting down.
CAGCCTCACAACGCCGCGGAAATCGCAGCGCTCAGTGGCGTGGCAGCGCTGGGGACGCTCCGATACTCCGCAACCACGGACCCCGACAGCCTGGCGGATGCGCTCCTCGAGGACGTCGACCTCGCGAGTCTCTTTGGAGGCGCACTCCTCGCGCCTCGCCCTCGCACCAAATCACGTCACCAGCTGAGATCACCGCGTCGTGGTCGAAGCAACGAGGCCTGACCCGATAGCAATCGTGAACGATGAGCCCGGTTTGTTGCTCTAGACGGGTTCCGGCTGATCGCCGCCCCGCTTCGGGAAAATCACCACCCGGCGAAACAGCCCCTCACCCTCCGACTCCGTCGTGACACCCTCATGGTCGACCAGCGCCATGTGCACGATGCGCCGGTCGTGGGCACTCATCGGCTCCACGGGTTGTGGCCTGCCGGTGGACACCACCTTTTCCGCCAGCCGTTGCGCCAGATCGACCAGAGAATCCTCACGCCGTCCCCGATATCCCTCTGCATCCACGACCACCAGGGGACCATCGTGCGGTCGTTTGGAGACCAGTCGATTCACCAGATACTGCAAGGCATCCAGCGTCGCGCCCTTCTTGCCGATGACCAGGCCCGATTCGGCGCCATGGGCATCCAGAATGATGCGCTCTCCGTCATCGAAGGCGCTCACTTCAGCATCCACGCCCATGTGATCGAGGATCTCTCGCAAGACCTTCGCCGCTCGCTCGCGAGCCTCCGCGGTCACCACAATTTCTTCCGACATGTCCGTCATTTCCTTCTGGGAGTCACGCCACTCCACGGGCCTGCATCTCTACAGTGAACACGAGAGGCATCGCTGATGCCCCAGACGCTAAATGGTGAAGCTGGCAATCGGTACCGGTAAAGGAGGCCGCGACGCGCTGTCGCCGCCCGGGGTCTCCGCAGTCGCATGCGGTCCGTCGGGTCGCGCGGAAAACTGAGCATCGCCGGCAGCCGACCCAAGCTCTGTTCGACCAGTGAGCCCGGGGCCGCCGGAATCAGCGCCCCCAGAGCGGCCAAGCGGCGCTTCCAATTGCTCCTCCGCGGATTCACCGGCGAGGGGCGGCACCACTGCCCGGCGCGGCGCTGGCGTGGCGGTCCTGGGTACCCGGGCTGCAACCGAACTCAATGGTTTGTGGACCTGCGCGACGACCACCGCTGGCGGCGTCTGGTGCTCCGCGGGCGGGAGCGTTGCGTCCTGCAGCCCGGCAACCTCAACCTTGGGAGCCGAGGGCCGGGGCGACAAGCCTTTTACCTTGGTGCCGGCCGTGGTGCGCTTACCCGCCGTGCTTGCTGCCTTGTTCGTCCCGGGCGCCAGGACCGTCTTGACGATATTCTGGACGCCTCGTTTGACCATTTTCAGCAGCGACTTCGTCGAGGACCCGCCCTTCGTGGTGGCGGGCGAAGGCGCCCTGGTCACCTTCTTGGCCGACGTCTTGGCTGCCTTGCTGCCCGCCTCTTTGGGCAGCGGCTTGCTGGCCTTCTTCCGTTTCACCTTGTTAGCGGGCTTCTTGGTCGTCGTCTGACCCACGACCCTGTTGGTCGTGGCCCGCAGCTGTCCAGGCTTACGCTTGCCCTTGGGGGCCGCTGGGGTGCGACTCTTCTTTCGGGCACGCATGACAGGCCCCACGGTAATAGGTGCCGTATCGTCATGTCAACGGCGAGGTTTCCCGTGTTACCAATCGCGACCGGCCCACTGGGCGTTCCTTGAAACCCGTACGGCGTGCCTCTAACATCGGCTTGCGATGAAACTGAGTGTAACTCCGACCTGGACCCCTGCAGATATAGTTGATCTTATTGGTGTAATCGCGTTCGAGGACGATTTTTTGGCAGCCGCCGACGTCCCCGCCGCCGCCCTGCCCCTTTCGTCCCTGCTGCAGTCTGCGATTGTCGACCAGCGGTTCAAGGGCAAGGTCGGCCAGACGCTGGTCGTGGACACCCAGGGGCAGAACGGCGCCCGGCGGATCGCCCTCGTCGGCTCCGGCCCGCACGCCGCCTTCCGCCAGGCGGACTACCGCCACGCGGCCGCCACCATCGTCCGAATCGCCGCCACCGGTGGCGCCCGCTCCGTGACGATTCTCGACGACGCGAGCCCACCCTCGGCAGGGAACCTTCCAGCCTCAGGATCCCACGTCCGGAACACGGAGAGGGACGCAATTTCCCGCCTGGAAGCGCTCTCCCAGGGACTGCTGCTCGGCGCTTATCGCTTCGAAAAATATCTGGGCAGCGAAAAACGAGTTCCCATGGCGCTGGCATCGGTCAGCCTCCACGTCGCCTCCCCGCTTACGGGCGGTGCGGCAGAGGCCGCCATCGCCCGTGGTGAACGGACCGCGCGCGCCGTCTGCTATGCGCGGGATCTCGTGAACGAGCCCGCGGGCATGTTGACGCCCACCGCGCTGGCCGACGACGTGGCAGCTCGTGCCCGAAAGCTCGGCCTCCAGGTGACGGTGCTCGGCCGCGACCAGTGCCAGGCCCTCGGCATGGGAATGTTTCTCGCGGTCGCCCAGGGGAGCGCCCAGGAACCGAAATTCATCCACCTGGCGTGGTGTCCGCCCGGTGGCGCCGACCGGCGTATCGTGCTGATAGGCAAGGGCGTCACCTTCGACTCCGGCGGACTGTCCCTGAAGACCAACGACGGCATGCAGGACATGAAGTCGGACATGGCGGGTGCCGCAGCCGTCCTTTCCGCAATCCTGGTTGCGGCCGAAGA
>JBDSME010000192.1:0-10809 GCA_039916065.1 Polyangia bacterium | reverse complement strand
GCGGCTCACCCTGGAGAGTCGTTTCGGGGAAGTGCGCGTGGAAGGCGAGGTGTCGGGATTCAAGCGCTCCGGCCCTGGTCATCTGTACTTCTGCCTGAAAGACGATCAGGCGGCGCTTGACTGCGTGATGTACGCGCGCGAGGCCAGTCGCATCCGTTTCCAGATCCAGGACGGCATGGCGGTTCGGCTGCGCGGTCGCCTCACGATCTATGAAGGGCGCGGGCGGTTCCAGATGTCCGTGCTGGAGATCGAGCCCAAGGGCGCCGGCGCGCTGGCCGTGGCGTTCGAGCAGCTCAAGCAGAAGTTGCAGGCGGCGGGCCTGTTCGCCGCCGCCCGCAAGCGCAAGCTGCCCTTCCTGCCGCGGCGATTGGGTGTGGTCACGTCGCCGCAGGGGGCGGTGTTCCAGGACATCATCCGGGTGGCGCATCGCCGGTTCCCCGTGCCGATCTTGCTGGCGGCCACGCCGGTGCAGGGCCCGGGTGCCGCCGCCGGGATCGTCCTGGCGCTGGAGCGTCTGGCGCGCGTGCCGGATGTCGACGTCATCATCCTGGCGCGGGGCGGCGGCTCCATGGAGGATCTCTGGTCGTTCAATGAAGAGGTGGTGGCGCGGGCCATAGCGGCCTGCCGGGTGCCGGTGATCTCGGCGGTGGGCCACGAGACCGACTTCACCATCGCCGATTTCGTCGCCGATCTGCGGGCACCGACGCCGTCGGCGGCAGCCGAGCTGGCGGTTCCAGTGATGTCTGACCTGCGCGCCGAGATCCTTCTGCTGGCGCAGCGGGCCGCCCGTGGCACCAGTGTGCACTTGCGGCAGGCGCGCCTGGTGCTGGAACGGGCGCGGGCCCGCGTGGGCGATCCGCGACGTCTCTGCGACGAGCGCCGGCAGACGCTGGACAACCTGGCCGGCCGCGCGCACCGCTTCGTGGCGCGGCGGGTGGCCCGTCATCGCGCCGAGCTGGGCGTCGCGGAGATGGCCCTCAGCCGTGCCCACCCGCACCGACGCATCGCCGCCCAGAAGGCATTGCTGGCGGAGCTCGGCCAGCGACTGACGGGGTCCAGCCGGAACGCCTTGCAACGGCGCCGCGGCCATTTCGATTCTCTGAGCCACAAGCTGGATGCGCTCTCTCCGCGGCGTGTGCTGGATCGCGGGTATAGCCTGGCCTTCGGGGCCGATGGTCATCTGCTCACGGATGCGTCCGCTGCCCAGGCCGGAGATCGCATTCGCGTGGCGCTGAAGCGCGGCGAAATCGCCGCCACCGTGGATTCCATCGGCGGCGGGGCGGTTGCGACAGGCGAGGGTGATTCGTGATTCGTGCCGCCGTGCTGGGTAGCGACGTGTCGAAGAGCCGGTCGCCGGCCATTCACCGCGCCGCCTACAAGGCACTGGGAATCGAGGGAAATTTCGAGGCGTTGAGTGTCGACGCGGCGGGATTCGCCGCGCTGGTGAGCGAGCTCGGCCAGCGGGGGTACGCCTACGCCAACGTGACCATTCCGTACAAGGGGGCGGCCGCCGCGCTGGCCACCACCCGTTCGGCCATGGTGCGGAACTGCGGCGCCGCCAACACCCTGATATTCGAGCCGGGATCCCCGGGCCTCATCCACGCCGAGAACACCGACGGCCACGGGCTGCTGGCTGCGCTGGACGATCTGGGCGCTCAGGCGGGCGGCCAGGATGCGGCGCTGATCGGCGCCGGTGGCGCGGCCGCCGGTGCCCTGGAGGCGCTGACCGCTGTCGGAGCGCGGGTCCGTGTGGTGGCACGGCGCCAGGAGGCGGCCCAGGCCCTGGTCGATCGCTTGCCGATCCAGCGCCGCCCTCTGGCGCGCGCCGTCGCCTGGGCTGATGGCGGCCTGGCCACCGCCCTGGATGGCGCCCGCATGATGGTTTCGTCGGTCCCTGCCGCGGTGTGGGCGGATCCGCAAGCTGCCGCGGGTCTGAAGGAAATTGAACGGGAAACAGCCGTGCTGGAGATGGCCTATGGCAGCGCCAGCAGCCCCTTGGCCCAGGCCGTCCGCGGCCGCGTCACCCGATACTCCGACGGCCTGGGGATGCTGGTGCATCAGGCCGTGCGCGCCATCCAGGTGGCGCTGGGCGAATCACCCCCGCTCGGGCCGCTGCTGACCGCCGCCCGCGCCGCGAAGTTCTAGCGACGCTGCCCTCACCCGGCTCCTGCGGAGCCGACCTCTCCCGCTTTCGCGGGCGAGGTGAAGATGCTGTGGTGGTGGAAACATTTCTGCTCGCGCGCTCGTCTGACCACCTTGGCCTCTCTCACTTTCGCGGGCGAGGTGAAGAGGGGGCTGGCTCAGGAGCGCGCGTCGGGCCCATTCTCTGCCTCTCCCGCGAAGAGCGGGAGAGGCCGCCCGCGCCGCAGGCTCGGGCGGGTGAGGGTCTGGGCCCCTGCTCGCCCGCTCGCCGAAGGCCGGGCAACCGGAACGTCAAACTTCGTCGAGGACGACGACGCGGTCGCGGCCGGCGTTCTTGGCCTGGTAGAGCGCGCGATCGCTGCGGGCCAGCCAGGTCTCGCCGTTGTCGGCGGGGGTCAGGGATGCGATGCCGATGGACACCGTCAGGCCGAAAGAGGTTCCTTCGCGCTCCATGCGCACCGCGCGCACGGCACGCAACAGGCGATCGGCCAGAGTCTGCGCGTCGCGCAGCGAGGTTTCACGCAGCACCACGGCCAGCTCGTCGCCACCGTAGCGGGCCACCAGGTCGTTCTTGCGCAGGAACACCCGCGACAGCACATCCGCCAGCTTCGACAGCACCGAGTCGCCCATTTGATGACCGAAGGTGTCGTTGATGGGCTTGAACCGATCCAGATCCACCAGCAGCAGACAGGCCGGCTGCTGGAAGGCGTGGGACAGCTCCACGGTGCGGGTCAAGAAGGCGTCGAAGGCCTTGCGGTTGAAAAGGCGGGTCAGCGGGTCGACCTCGCTCTCCTTGCGCGCCGACTCCAGCTCCTGCCCGAGTTGCCGCACCTGGGTGCCCAGGTCCTCCACCCGGGCGTGCTCGTTCTTCTTTCGTTCCTCGATGACCTTGGCCACGGTCACCACCGTCGCCAGGACCTCTCGCTTCAGGTCGGACGTCGATGAGCTCTTGGCCAGGGTCTCCAGGCGGAGCAGCTGGTCGCGGATCCGGCTGTCGGTCTCGTTCGAGTGGGTCAGGGTCTGATTCAAATTCTGGATGAACACCCAGATCACCTGCCGCAGGTCACCGATCACCGTTCTGGTGTGCGTCGAGCTGTTGCGGCAGTAGTCGCGGATGAAGTCGCGCACCCCCGCCCAGTCGCGCCGGGCATCGCTCACCGCCGCGTCCGACCCGGGCGCGGGCGAGGCCACCACCACGTGCTGGGCCCACTGCTCGCTGAGCTGCGCGAAGGCCGTTGCTTCGACCTCCTCCTGATCAAGGGCGTACTCCCCCAGGATGCGCAGCATGGCGCCCAGCGTGTCGAGGGCCATCTCCTGAGCATTGAGCGGCGTGGCGCGCTCCGTGCCCGGTGCCCGAGCAGCCGACGCGGCCGCAGACGATGAAAACTGGCTGGCTGACATGGTTGGTCGGCGGTCTCCTTCCGACCCCCCTGCATCGTCGGATGTCGCCAGAAACTGAGCCCTCCCTCCCCCGATGGACGGGACGGCAGACCGGTGTTCACACCAGGACGGCCAGCGCCGATTCCAGCGACCCCAGGTACGCCCCGCCGAACAGGTTCACGTGCACCAGCAAAGGGTAAAGCTGGTACAGGCGTACGCGTTCGCGGTGCCCCGGGGCCAGGGGAAAGACCTCCTCGTAGGCCTGGAAAACACTCCCGGAAAATCCGCCAAACAGGCGCATCATGGCCAGGTCGACCTCCCGGTGGCCGCCGTACGCGGCAGGGTCAATCAGGCAAGGAGCCCCCTCCTGGTCGCAGATCAGGTTTCCACTCCACAGATCGCCATGCAGGCGCGCCGGCGGCTCCGCTGGACCCACCAGGTCGTCCATCTTGGCCAGCACCCGGCGTAGGCCCTGCTCGCCCTTGACTGACATCGCCCCGGCATCCACGGCCCGCCTCAGTTGCGGCTCGATCCGCGCGGCCGCATAGAACGCGGCCCAGGAGACTGCCGGTCGGTTCGATTGCGCCAACGGACCGATGAAGTTGTCGTGGTCCAGGCCGAAACCCGGCGCCCCGGCCTGGTGCAAGCCCGCCAACCCGCGGCCCAGGTCCTGGTCGAACGCCGCTGCCCGCGTTCCCGCGCGGATCAGCTCCAGCACCAGGAATCGAGGGTCCGTGGCGATCACTTCGGGCGTACGCAGCGCGCCCGCGGCCGCCAGCCATCGCAGCCCGCGCGCTTCGGTCGGGAACATCTCGGCCGGGGGATGGCGATCACGGCTGGTCTTCACGAAGACCTCGCGCCCATCGGATAGGTCGGCCGCGTAGGCGTCGTTGATGTCACCGCCAGTCAGGGCCCGCGTCGCCGTGACCTCCGCGCCCACCACCTGCCCGACAGCCGCCCACACGGAGCCTTGCACCGACCCTGCCACCGTCACCAGCCGTGCTGCCCGCGAATGTGCGCCAGAAGGCCGCGGCACGCGGCCTCGCAGATGTCGAACACCTCCTCGAATCCCTGTGGCCCCCCGTAGTAGGGATCGGGCACGTCGCCGCCGGCAGGGCCATCTGGCCCCGAAGGACCTGCTCGATCAAATGATCGCAACAGGCGCACCTTGGCCCGCGACGCCTCATCCGGCGCCAGGGCCAGCAGGGTGACCAGGTTTTGCCGGTCCATGGCCAGGATGTAGTCGAAGCGGGCGAAGTCCACCGCGACGAACTGCCGTGCCCGCCCGCCGAGCGGGACGCCACGCTGCTTGCCCACGGCGCTGCTGCGGCGGTCGCGGGGCTCACCCACGTGCCAGCCGCCGGTGCCGGCGCTGTCGATCTCGATCCGCTCGTCCAGGCCTGCCCCGTGAACCAGGTGCCGCATCACCGCTTCGGCCGTCGGCGACCGACAGATGTTCCCCAGGCAAACGAAGCTCACCCGCACCACCCCCGCCATGACGCCGCTGTCCCCGCTTACCGTCCGGGCCCTCAGGCCTTGTCGGATTCGACCAGCGGCGAGACTGTCGATTCGGGTGATTCTGGACTTGGGGCAGGCTCGCCTCCGCCCGCGCCGCCGTCACCGCGGCCCGCTTCGCTGGCCGGGACCGTATCCGTCCCTTCGTGACCGCTTCCGTTCGACCCGGGCGCGGCTTCCAGGGTGGCTACTCCTGTATCCGCCGCGGACAGCTGTTGTGCGATCGGTTCTGCGATCGGTTCTTCGATCGCTTCGTCGTCCGCCGGCATGAACTCCGGGCTGACGGCCGATGACTCTTCCTCGTTCAGCAGCGCCTCCACATCGGCCGGGGAACCGAGCGCTCGCTTGCGCCGGTGGCGCCGCTTGGGCTCGTCCTTGTCGCGGCCTCCGCCCGCCATCTCCGACTTCTCGATGGCTTTTTCGCCAGGCGAATGGATCTCGAAGTCCTCCATGTGGAACGATCCGCGCGACTTCACCACCAGCCGCTTCTGCAACCGTTTCTCCAGGTCCTCCAGGAACCCGTGATCGGTGGTGGCCAGCACCTGGGCCACGTCGGGGTGCACCTCGATGATGATGGTGTCGCTTTCGATCATGTCGCCCTGGCGGCGCAACTCGCGCAGCAACTCATAGGCGACCGTGCTCCGCGACTTGGTGTATCCCTTGCCCTCGCATGACGAGCAGGGCTCGGTCAGGCTGTGCAGCAGCGACTCGCGCGTACGCTTGCGCGTCATCTCGATCAGACCCAGCTCGGAGATGCGGGTCACCGCCGCCTTCGACCGATCCTTGCGCAGGTAGTCGTTGAACGCCCGGGTGACCTTCTCCCGGTTGTGGGGGCGATCCATGTCGATGAAGTCGACCACGATCATGCCGCCGATCGACCGGATACGCAGCTGCTCGGCGACCTCGCGGCAGGCCTCCAGGTTGGTCTTGGTGATGGTGTCTTCGAGGCTGGACTTGCCCACGAAGCGCCCCGTATTGACGTCGATGGCGGTCAAGGCCTCCATCTCGTCCACGATCAGGTAACCGCCGGACTTCAGCCAGACCTTCCGCTCCAGGGCGCGGTCGATCTCGATCTCGATGCCGTACCCGTCGAAGATGGGGTCGGCCCCCAGGTAAAGTTCGATGTTCCCGGCGAAGTCCGGCATGAACGCCGCGATGAACTTCTTGACCCGGTCGTACTCCGGCTTCGAGTCGATGATCAGCTTCTCCACGTCGGCCGTGAACAGGTCGCGCACCGTACGGAGCAGCAGGTCAAGATCGTTGTAGATCAGCGACGGACAGCGGCTGGACTCGGAACGCTTCACCACCTCGTTCCAGAGCTTGATCAGGAACTCCATGTCCGACTTCAGCTCTTTTTCGGCGACGCCCTCCGCCACCGTCCGCACCACGAATCCGGACCCAGGCGGCCGCATCGATTCCACGATGTCGCGCAGGCGCCGGCGCTCGCGGTCCGAAGAGATGCGCCGCGAGATGCCCACATGATCGACCGTGGGCATGAACACCAGGTGACGTCCCGGCAATGACACGTACCGGGTGGCCCGTGCGCCCTTGGTGCTGATGGGCTCCTTGGTAACCTGGACGACGATCTCCTGCCCTTCCTTCAGCAGGTCCTCGATGCGTGCTCCCCCCCCGGCGCGACGGCGATCCGCTTCGTCGTCATCCTCGTCCTCGGCGGCGCGGCTCTGGTCACCCGACAGCAGGCGCTTCAGGTCGTCTGGTGTGCCGCGCACATCGGACACATGGAGATAAGCAGATTTTTCCGCGCCGATGTTTACGAAGGCCGCCTGCATCCCGGGCAGGACGCGCTCGACGCGTCCCTTGTAGATGTTCCCGGCAATACCGCGCTCACGCTTGCGCTCGATGTACAGCTCCGCGAGGAAGCCGTCCTCCACGAGTGCAACCCGTGTTTCCGGACCGTCGGCATTGATGACGAGAAGACTCGGCATGCGGCAAGCTATCAAAAATTACATGCCGCTGGGGGGCGGGCTGACTGAAATGTCACGGTCATCGGGGTCAACACTGCGTGTCGACGGATCGTCTAACACGGAAGATCACGGATTCCAAGAGATTCTAGGCCACACACGTGGTCGGCACAGCCCTTGCTGGGTATCAGGCTATCCGGCCGGAAGCAGCGAGCTGAGTCTTAAACTAAACCGACCTCACCTCCTTGCTCCCTCCTCCCAAGCAAACCGTTTGGATCCCAGTCGACTTGATCTCAAAGTCGCGACGATGGGCGCTACTCCTAAGACCGCCCTCGTTCGCTCCTTTTCTCGTTTTCCTAGCTTAATTGGTTTTCCCTAGCTTCTATTCCATAGCCTTAACTTAGTTTGACCGACCCTCGCGGGCCTGCACGGCTGCGGGGGTTTTGTCATTTCCGTTCTGACGCCACTCCCGCTTGCGGGGATCAGGGCGCGGTGGGCCCGCGCCACTCGAACGTCGTGTCGAACGTCCAGCCCGCCGGCGGCGGCGGCATGCTGCCGGTGACTGGATTCAGGTAGGTTCCCAGGCCCAAGCCGCCGAACATCCAAACGGTGCCCCGGCCTGCGTGATAGGCGAAAAAGGCGTTGACGCGTGCTGATGGCCCCACCTGGGTCAGGGGTCGAGTGCGCCAGGTCGGCGCGGTACGGCTCCATTCTCGCGTGGTCAGGCCGTCGTAGTTCATGAAGCGGCCCGCACCCTCGTAACCGATCTCGCCGCTGGTCGGATTTGCCGCGGGCGCGGCGGCCGTCCTGTTGGTCCAGGCACCGCCATCGGCATTCCATTCCCAGGTTTCCCCACCGCCCAGACCAATGAGCATCCCCGAGATCACGTCGTACGCGATGCTGGCCAGCGTGGTGGGCGGCGTGCTCGTGGTGGTTCGTCGCGTGAATAGCCCCGGCGTGGGATCCCAGTCCCAGAGCTCCCAGCAGTGGCCCGGACAGACGCCGGCCAGCAACACCACCACCTTGGAGCGGTTGCTGTCATAGGCGAGACGAACGACAGGATAGGGCTGGCCGGACGCCGGTAGAAAAGCGGGGTGAGGATCGACCAGCGGGCGCACGGTCCAGGTTGCCGTGGCGCCATTCCAGTCCCACACCCCTTCGGCGTTGGCTGACCCGATTCCCATCAGCACGACGCGCCCCCGCTGGCTGTCGAAAGTCATCCCGTGGTCCGAATGACCACCGGGATTCGGCGCCGTTGCTGGCGCGCGTCGCACCCATTCTGCGCCCGTATCCGAGTAAGTCCAGGTCTCCGGCGGGGCCTCCCCGGTGCCGAGATCCGCCCCGCCAAACAACACCATCTCGTGGCGCAAGGAATCGTACACCAGCCCCTGTCCGGTGCGCCGCTGCGGAGGACGCGGCGTGGATGGCACCTCTTGCCATGTGCCGGCACTCGCCGGCGGTGGGGTGAAGACCTGGCCGGCATTCGCCACCGGACAGCGGTAGGTGTGACGGTACTCGTTGTTGGCGGCCACCCTCACCCCCGAGAAGAGGTGCACCATCCCCGTGGGATCCACACCCAGCGAGTTCACCGTGGGGTTGCCACTGCCCACATCCACCGCTTCGGATCGCCACTGTCCGGCGCTGTCAGTTCGCAGGTAGCGCAAGGTCGAATTGTCGAGCAGTAGCAGGTGAAGATTTCCCACGGCATCGGCCGCCAGACACTTCCGCGTGCAGCCGAGCCCGCCGGTGTCCGAGACGGGCGTGACGGTCCAGGCCCCGTCGCCAAGCTTCGTCGCCAGATGGACTCCAGAGGAATCGGCGAAGACGACCGCCAGCTTGGCGGAGCCCACCGCCACCACGTTCGCACGCAGTCTCGTGGTTGTGGGGCCCGTCGGAATCGTCTCCACCGGCCCGAGCGATCCATCGAGACCCACGGTGATCGATTGCAGTTGCTGGGTCGGCGTCGAATAGACCAGGTGGGTGCGGCCCGCGCCATCCATGGCCTGGCCAGCGTTCTCGGCGACGTTCGGTACCGGCTGCCGCAGCGTTCCGGAAGCGCTCGGGCGCAACAAGAACCCCGCGCCCGTGACCAGGCCTGTGTCCTGTCCCAGGAAGATCTGAGGATTGCCCGCCGGATCCGTCATCAGATCGAGAGCGCTGGGGCCAAAGGCGTCAAACCTGGCGCTCATGGTGGGGGTCCATGTTCCCACCGCGGGAGAGACGACGGCCGTAACCATGTCGTCAGCGCCCGAGGCGGTCCATGCCACGTGGGGACGAAAGGTGGAGTCCACGGCGAGAAGAACCGGCCCAACGCCAGAGTCAGAGACCACCGACGGTGGTACCCACGATCCACCAGGCGGACGGACAGAATACACGGCGGCATTCCCGACGGTGGTCGTGCGCACGGCCACGTGCAGTCCGCCGGCCCGATCAATCACCATCTCCCCCATCGTGGAATTGGCTGGAGCGACAAACGCCTGCTCGGTCTGCCAGGGGCCTGGCGTGCAAGAAACTCCTCCAGCGGCGGCGCCGCCGCCGTTGCCGCCACCGCCCGTGCCGCTACCGCCTGTGCCGGTCGCGCCACCGGAGCCCGGCATGCCGGCGCCACCACCGGAGCCTGGCGTGCCGGCGCCACCACCGGAGCCCGGGATGCCAGCGCCACCACCCGTCCCCGGCACGCCCGCCTCACCCCCGGTCCCGGGCCTTCCGGCGCCACCGGCCGTGCCTCCCCCTCCGGCGGTACCACCCGGGCCGCCGAAGCCTGCATCTGGAACGTCCGTCTCGCCTGAATCTCTGGCAGCGTCGCCGCCCGCGTCTTGTCCCCCCATCTCAGGAGCAGCGCTGTCGCGACGTGCATCGCCGCTGACACCTCCGTCGGAGGCAGTTTGCCTGTCGCCGTTACAGGCGCCCAAGGCAGTCGCGGCCAATATCATGCTGTACAAAGGGACAGGTCGAACGAAGCGAGACATCTGGGACCTCTGGAATGAGCAACGAACTCAGCGACGGAGACGGCTCTTCGACCTGCCCCTCGGGATTTGAAGCCTAGGTTGCGCCCTGGCGAAGAAACGTGTCTTCGCGAATCGTAGCACGCGCCGCGTACTCGGCCTGGCGCCCAATACCGTCCACCTGGCGTCACCGGGTGCCGGCGGAGGTTTCGGTGACAGTTCCAGCCGGGATTGATTTGGCCACTGTGGCACCCTCGCAGGAGGGCGCTCTGTAACCAGTCAGCCCACGGCGACGCCGGGCGTGAGCGGCCCCTGGCCAAGGCCACGGGATAGCTCTCGCAATATGCCGTCGTGAAGTCCGGCCTCGGTCGCCTGGACCCTGCGGATGTGAAGGTACGAGGCGATCTCTTCCACAAAGGTGATGGCGACCAGATAGGCCACCTTGCCGCCGCCCGAGGCCGCGGCGCCACCACCCGATGCTGTCGCCGGGTTTAGCTCGCGTGGGCGAATCAGGACCGCTTCGCCGGCAGCACCCCGCGCCGCGTGGAGATGGGCAAGTGCAAGGGCCTGTTGAAGTTGCCGTTTCCAGGACGCGGCGCGCAGGCGGTCCCGTCCGCCGGTTGCTCCGGCTCTCGGCATCAGACAGCCGGTTCCCACCGCCAGCCGCCACAGCGCCAGTGGCTGCTCGCCGTCGGCAAGAATCAGCGACGTGGTCTCCTCGGCCACGTCCACGACCAGGGTGCGGTGCCCTGGCGGACGGCCCGAAAGCGCGCCCAGACAGACCAGCCGCGCGGCCTCCCGATCGGAGATCACCTCAAGCGCCACCCGGGTCACCCGCGGCAGGCGCTTCAGCAGGTGTTGATGGTTCGGCAGCGTCCTGAAGGCCTGGGTGGCGACCGCCCGGA
>JBDSME010000191.1:0-6969 GCA_039916065.1 Polyangia bacterium | reverse complement strand
GCGGCATCGTCAAGGTCGGTGAGGAAGTGGAGATCGTGGGCTACAAGGACACGGTCAAGACCACGGTCACGGGCATCGAAATGTTCCGCAAGCTGCTGGATGAAGGGCGCGCGGGAGACAACGTGGGCGCCCTGTTGCGCGGCACCAAGCGCGAGGACATCGAGCGCGGACAGGTGCTGGCCAAGCCTGGCAGCATCACGCCGCACAAGAAGTTCCGCGGCGAGATCTACATTCTGAAAAAAGAAGAGGGCGGCCGTCACACGCCGTTCTTCAAGGGGTACCGGCCCCAGTTTTACTTCCGCACCACGGACGTCACCGGTCTGGTGACCCTGCCCGAGGGAGCGGAGATGGTGATGCCGGGCGACAACGTCAATCTGGAAATCGAGCTGATCACGCCGATCGCTTGCGAAGAGGGACTGCGCTTCGCCATCCGCGAAGGTGGTAAGACCGTCGGCGCCGGCGTCGTTACCAAGATCCTCGAGTAACCCACCGTCAAGCCATTCAACCGGACGGCTGCGGAGGTCCTTCCCAGGGAGCCTCCGCAGGCGTCTCCAGTAGTTTCAGCCACTCAGCATCGCTAACGAACAGCAGGAGAAACAGCTTTGGCAGCCACGCGGGTCATCATCACTCTGGAATGTACGGTGTGCCGGGAGCGGAACTACTCCACGACCAAAAACAAGCGGGCGAACGCCGAGAAGCTGGAGCTATCGAAGTTCTGCTCGCGATGTCGTAAACATACCAACCACAAAGAAACCAAATAAAAAACCAGGAGTACGGAGCACCGACCGAGAACCACAGTCTAGGGCAGTAGCTCTAATGGTAGAGCAGCGGATTCCAAATCCGCGGGTTGGGGGTTCGAGTCCCTCCTGCCCTGCACAGCAGAGCCGAGCCAGTCGAGCGAACGGTCTATTGTTTTTGCGAATCCACCCCAGCGAAGCCACCAAACGTAAAGAAACAGAAGATGGGCGCCAACAAATTCATACATCTGACGTTCGCCGTCGGGGCTCTCCTGGCTGCTTTCATCCTGTCGCGCGCCACCGATTGGGTGTGGAGTTATTTCACAAAACCCAACGAACTGGCCATCAACGCGGTGGCGGTGGTGGGAGCGGGCCTGGCAGCCTATTTCGCCTATCGCAACGAGCGTGTTTTTGCCACCATTCATGACATCACGCGTGAGCTGGAGAAGGTCTCCTGGCCCACGCGCAAAGAGACTTCGGCCGCGACCATCGTCGTGTTGGTGACCGTTTCGATTGCCGCTGTGATTCTGAGCGGGTTTGATGCGGCGTGGTCATTTTTTACTAACTGGTTTTTGCGCTGAGACGGACGGGACCAACTGATGGCGATGAAGTGGTACGTCGTGCACACATACTCGGGACACGAGAACAAGGCGAAGCTGTCGTTGCAGGATCGCGTGCGTCAGCACGCCCTGCAGGCGAAGTTCGGCGACGTGTTGATCCCCACGGACACTGTGGTGGAGCTGGTGAAGGGCCAGAAGCGCTCCACCACCAGGAAGTTCTTCCCGGGCTACATCTTCGTGCAGATGGATCTGGATCAGGAAACGTTCCACCTGGTCAAGAACACGCCCAAGATCACCGGCTTTCTGGGGGGCACCAACCCGCAGCCGGTCAAAGAGACCGAGATCCAGAACTTGCACGTCGCGATGACGGAAGGGGCTTCCCGCCCCAAGCCGCGCGTCTCCTTCGAGGAGACGGAGACCGTGCGGGTGATCGAAGGGCCATTCGCCAACTTCACCGGTACCGTGGTGGAAGTGAAGCCGGAAAAGCAGAAGGTCCGCGTGAATGTCTCCATCTTCGGGCGCGCCACCCCGGTGGAGCTGGATTTTTCGCAGGTTGAGAAGTCATAAGCGATAGCGCGGCGTAAGCGATAGCCGACTGGTAGATAGCAAGCGACAGCGCAGCGATAGCAGATAGACAGCCAGACAAAGCCAACATGAAGAAAATAAGCGGATTCATCAAGCTCCAGGTCCCCGCCGGTAAAGCCAACCCCTCGCCGCCCATCGGGCCGGCCCTGGGTCAGCACGGCGTCAACATCATGGAGTTCTGCAAGCAGTTCAACGCGCGGACCCAGGCTCAGACCAAGGATGACATGATCATCCCGGTCGAGATCACGGTCTACTCAGATCGTTCCTTCACCTTCATCACGAAGACGCCACCGGCGGCCATCCTGATCAAGAAAGCAGCGAACCTGGCCACCGCCAAGAAGCCGGGCTCGGGTTCCAAGGAGCCCAACAAGAACAAGGTTGGGAAAATCAGCTCCAAGCAGCTGCGAGATATCGCGACGACCAAACTTCCAGACCTGAACACCACCGACCTGGAAGCCGCGATGCGGACGATCGCCGGAACGGCGAAATCGCTCGGCATCGAAATCGTCGACTGACACCACTCCGCCCGGCCAATGGGCTGGCGCGGGGCGATGTCAGTCCGTCAACACTGGTGGGAGGCCGCGAGGCCGAACTGAGGAAGAAACATGGCCGAAGGTAAGAAATACAAGGCAGCGGCGACCAAGGTCGACCGCTCCAAGAAGTACCTGCTGGAGGATGCCTGCAAGCTTCTTCCGGAGACCAAGGTGGCGAAGTTCGACGAAAGCGTCGATATCGCGGTTCGTCTGGGGGTTGACCCGAAACACGCCGACCAGATGGTGCGTGGCGCCGTGGTGTTGCCGCACGGGACTGGCAAGAGCCAGCGCGTCGCGGTGGTGGCCAAGGGCGACAAGGCCAACGAGGCCCGCGCCGCCGGCGCCGACTTCGTGGGCGCCGAGGACCTGGTAGAGCGCATCCAGAAGGAGAGCTGGACAGATTTTGACTCCATGGTCGCCACGCCCGACATGATGGGTCTGGTGGGACGTCTGGGACGGGTGCTCGGTCCCAAGGGATTGATGCCCAATCCCAAGGTCGGAACCGTGACCAACGACGTGGCCAAGGCGGTCCGGGAGCTCAAGGCCGGCCGCGTGGAGTTCCGCGTGGAGAAAGCCGGGATCGTACACGCGCGCATTGGCAAGGCCTCTTTCGGCGGGGACAAGCTGCGCGACAACGCCCGCACCATGATCGAGACGCTGCTGCGTCTGAAGCCGCCGTCGGCCAAGGGGACCTACATGAAGTCGGTGACCCTATCGACCTCCATGGGGCCCGGCATCAGGGTAGACACCACGCCGCTGGTCTCTGAATACGAGACGAAATAGGACACGACCATGCAAGCATCCAACGCAGAGCGTACTGAAAAGAAGGAATTGGTCGTCGCCCTCAAGGCGGATCTGGCCAAGGCGACCAGCCTGGTGCTGGCGAACTTCCGCGGTCTCACGGTCAAGGTGGACACCACCTTGCGGCGGGAATTTCGCGCCAACGGTTGCCGCTACCAGGTGGTGAAGAACACGCTCCTGGGATTGGCGGTAAAGGGGACTCCCATGGAGGGAATCGAGTCCCTCCTGGTGGGGCCCACCGCGATCGCCTACTCCTTCGAGGATCCGGCAGCCCCCGCCAAGGTGGCCGCCAAGATCGCCAAGGCGGAGGAGAAGTTCGTCATCAAGGGGGGCTATGTCGAGGGGCGCGCCCTGGACGTCAAGGGCGTCGAGGCCCTGTCCACCCTGCCGGGCAAGGATGAGCTTCGGTCGATGTTCCTTGCAACTCTGCAGGCCGTGCCTCAGAACTTCGTGGCCCTTCTTGCCGCGGCGCCCCAGAACTTCGTCTACCTGATGGCAGCACGAGAGAAGGCTCTCGGTGGGGGCGAAGGGGAAGCCGGCGCGGCGGCAGATGCGGGTTGACCGCGGCGATCTTCGCGGGTCGGAGCAGCAGTAGGCGTTTTTTCAAAACCGGTTCGAATTGTTTTTTCCGAAAAATGGATCTCAAAAGGGAGTACTGAAATGGCCGATGTGACCAAGGAACAGGTAGTTAGTTTTCTTTCCCAGATGTCCGTGATGGACCTTGCCGGTCTGACCAAGGAACTGGAGGACAAGTGGGGCGTCAAGGCCGCTCCGATCGCCATGGCCGCCGCCGCGGGTCCTGCCGCTGGCGCCGCTGCTCCCGCAGCCGAGCAGACTGAGTTCACGGTCATCCTGACCGAGGCCGGTACCAACAAGATCGGCGTAATCAAGGCAGTTCGCGAGGTTACAAACCTCGGCTTGAAGGAAGCCAAAGATCTGGTAGATGGCGCTCCTAAGCCCGTGAAAGAGGGCGTGTCGAAGGCGGACGCGGAGGCCATGAAGAAGAAGCTGGTCGACGCAGGCGCCAAGGTCGACGTCAAGTAGAAACAAAATTCGCCCATCAACATCGTATCTACATTGGTCGTGAGGTCGGGTCCCGGGTTCTCCCCCTGTGGGGGAGTGCCAGGGCATTCGACTATTCGGTGGTCGTTAAACTATTCGGCGGTTGGTGACCGGCGGGCGTGTACGCCGGCCGGGGCAGTCTCAGTGAAGGAGCTTCGATGGCGCTTGTGATCCAGAACAATTTTCGGGCTCGGAAAAGCTTCGCGAAGATCGGGAAGATCATTGATATCCCGAATCTCATCGACATTCAGAAGCAGAGCTACGAGAAATTCCTGCAGAAGGACACGCCGCTGGACAAGCGGGATGACCTGGGTCTGCAGGGTGTCTTCAAGAGCGTCTTTCCGATCAAGGACTTCTCGGAGACGTCTTCGCTGGAGTTTGTTTCCTACACCCTCGACAAGCCCAAGTACGACGTCGACGAGTGCCGCCAGCGCGGCATGACCTTCGCGGCCCCCATCAAGGTGGTGGTGCGCCTGGTGGTCTGGGACACCAACGAAGAGACGGGCTCGCAGTCGATCCGCGACGTGAAGGAGCAGGAAGTCTTCTTCGGCGAGATCCCGCTGATGACGGAGAACGGCACCTTCATCATCAACGGCACCGAGCGCGTGGTGGTCAGCCAGCTGCACCGCAGCCCCGGCGTCTTCTACGATCACGACAAGGGGAAGACCCACTCGTCGGGCAAGCTGCTCTACAGCGCCCGCATCATCCCGTACCGCGGCTCGTGGCTGGACTTCGAGTTCGACCCCAAGGACCTGCTCTACGTCCGCATCGATCGCCGCCGCAAGCTGCACGCCACCGTGCTGTTGCGCGCCCTCGGCTACTCCACAGAGGAGCTGCTGAACTACTACTACGACACCGAGACGGTGCACCTGGAAGCGGGGAAGAAGTACACCAAGTCGGTGGAGTACGACCTGTTGCCCGGGCAGCGGGCCAGCCGCGATATCCGGCATCCCGAGACCAAGGAAATCCTGGTCAAGAAGAACCGTAAGTTCACCAAGCTCGCCATCAAGAAGCTGCAGGACTCGAAGATCGATCGTCTGGCCGTTGAGGTATCCGATCTGGTGGGCAAGGTCGCCGCCACTGACGTCATCGACGAGCAGACCGGCGAGGTCATCCTGCAGTGCAACGAGGAGCTGAGCGAGTCGAAGCTGGACGAGCTACGCGAGCACGGCATCGGTGGGTTCAAGATCCTCTTCATCGACAACCTGAACGTCGGATCGTACCTGCGCGACACCCTGATCGCGGACAAGCTGCAGTCGTCCGACGAGGCCATCCTCGAAATCTACCGCCGCCTGCGCCCGGGGGATCCGCCCACGCTGGAGACCGCCCAGAACCTGTTCAACAACCTGTTCTTCAACCCGGAGCGCTACGATCTGTCCAAGGTCGGTCGCCTCAAGTTGAACTACAAGTTCAAGCTGGACGAGGCGCTGGACACGGTGGTGCTCACCAAGCGGGACATCCTGGAGACGGTCCGCTATCTCATCGACCTGAAGAACGGCAAGGGTTCGATCGACGATATCGATCACCTCGGTAACCGGCGCGTGCGCGCTGTCGGCGAGTTGATGGAGAACCAGTACCGCATCGGCCTGGTGCGCATGGAGCGCGCCATCAAAGAGCGCATGAGCATGTCTCAGGAGATCGAGACGCTGATGCCGCACGATCTCATCAACGCCAAGCCGGTTTCGGCGGTGGTGAAGGAGTACTTCGGCTCATCGCAGCTGTCGCAGTTCATGGATCAGACCAACCCGCTGTCCGAGGTCACGCACAAGCGGCGACTTTCGGCGCTGGGGCCTGGCGGTCTGACCCGCGAGCGGGCCGGGTTCGAGGTGCGCGACGTGCACACCACGCACTACGGTCGTATCTGCCCCATCGAGACGCCGGAAGGTCCCAACATCGGCCTCATCGCGTCGCTGTCCACCTATGCCCGCGTCAACGAGTTCGGCTTCATCGAGACCCCGTACCGCAAGGTCACGGACGGTCGGGTGAATGACGAAGTCGAGTTCTACTCGGCGTTGCAGGAGGAGGGGCATTACATCGCCCAGTCGAACACCCTGCTCGACAAGAAGGGCAAGTTCACCGACGAGCTCATCTCTTGCCGTCACAACGGCGAGTTCGTGATGTCCAAGCCCGAGGAAGTGACCCTGATGGACGTTTCGCCGAACCAGCTGGTCTCGGTGGCGGCGTCGCTCATTCCCTTCCTGGAGAACGACGACGCGAACCGCGCCCTGATGGGGTCGAACATGCAGCGGCAGGCCGTGCCGTTGATTCGTACCCACTCGCCTCTGGTGGGCACCGGCATCGAGGGCATCGTTGCCCGCGACTCGGGCGTCACCGTGGTGGCCAAGCGCGACGGCATCGTCGAGTCGGTGGACGCCACCCGCATCGTGGTGCGGCCCATCAGCGAAGACGAGTCGGACGCTCTGGCGGCCAAGCCGGACATCTACAACCTGACCAAGTTCCAGCGGTCCAACCAGAACACCTGCTTCAACCAGAAGCCCATCATCGAACGTGGTGATCGGGTGAGGGTGGGCGACGTGATCGCGGACGGACCGGCCACCGAGCGTGGCGAGCTGGCGCTGGGCGAGAACATCCTGGTCGCCTTCATGCCCTGGGGTGGTTACAACTTCGAGGACTCCATCCTGGTGTCGGAGCGGCTGGTGAAGAACGACTACTTCACCTCCATCCACATCG
>JBDSME010000190.1:0-2548 GCA_039916065.1 Polyangia bacterium | reverse complement strand
AATCCGGCCCGTTCCAGCAGATCCTTGGGTGGATAGCCGCAAAGGGCCAACTCGGGCAATACCAGCAGATCCGCGCCCGCCGCCTCGGCGCCGGACAGAGCGTCCTCAACCAATGCCCGGTTTCCGTCGAAATCACCCACTGTGGGGTTGATCTGGCCGAGTGCGATCTTCACGCCCCAAACTTTAGTCGATCTGCCGGCCATGCACGCGCGCCCTTGTTGTTTGCCGGATCGTGTGAATGCCAGGGCTTCCTTGCCGGTCCGCCAAAACTGCTAGAATGAAGGTGATGTCCAGCCTAGCGGCGGCGGCCGCCTCCGCACCGGGCAACGAAGCCGTCGTCGAAAGCGCGCCCAGGCCGCTCGACATTCCGCGCAAGAGCCGGGTCTACGTCAACCGGAACCTCCGCCTCGATCGCATCGAGATGGTCGGCTTCGACATGGACTACACGCTGGCGATCTACAACCAGCCGCGCATCGAACAGCTGTCAATTCAGGCCACGCTGGACAAGCTGGTGATGAACAAGGGCTACCCCAACGACATTCGCTTGCTTGCCTACGATCCGGCGCTGGCCATTCGCGGGCTGGTGGTGGACCGCACCAACGGCAACATCTTCAAGCCGGATCGCTACGGGTTTCCGGGGCGGGCCCGACATGGTACCCATCCCATGGACCGCGAACGGGTGTCCGAGCTTTACCAGCGAGAGCGCATGAGCCTGTCCAGCCGCCGCTACGCCTGGATCGACTCCCTCTTCGCCCTGCCGGAGGCGGTGCTCTACACCTGCCTTGTCGACTACTTCGATCGCCAGGGCGCGGGCGCGGGTGAACGGGCTGGCGCGGGTCACCCCAAGCCCGACTACGCGGCCATGTGGGACCACATCCGGGAATGCATCGATCTGGCGCACCGGGACGGCTCGATCAAGGAAACGGTGCGCGCCAACCTGCCGGACTTCATCGAGACCGATCCGCACCTGGCAGAGACGCTGCACAAGTTGCGGTCGTCAGGGAAGCGCCTTTTCCTGCTGACCAATTCGGCGTGGGATTACACCGATCCGGTGATGACCCAACTGCTGGACGGTCAGCTGGGGGCCTATCCGTCCTGGCGAAACTACTTCGACATCATCATCGTTGCCGCCGCCAAGCCGGAGTTCTTCACCGAGGAGCACCCCTTCGTGGAGTTGGACAACGAAGGTCTCCCCCTGGTGCGAACGGCCACTGGGCCTTTCGGGCGTGGGCGCATCTATTCAGGGGGCAACCTGAAACAGTTCGAGACGCGGGCCCGGGCCAGCGGTGACGGCGTCCTGTTCGTGGGCGATCACATCTACGGCGACATGTTGCGGTCGCGCAAGTCGTCGAGCTGGCGGACCGCCATGATCGTTCAGGAACTGGAGCACGAGATCACCACCACCGATGCCCTGAAGATCAAGCTGGCGACGCTGGATCAACTGGACGCGCGTCTCAATCAGCTCGATGCCGATCTGAACGAACGGCAGTCGGCGATGCGATCGCTGCAACGACTGGAGATCGACGAAACTGTGCCGACCGGCGCCGAGCTGCAGGTCGCGCAGCGCGCGGTGAAGATGGACATCGATCGACTGCGAGGTGAGCTGAAGCGCACCCACGCCGAGCACCGCGCCATGGAGAAGGAGACCGACCTCGCCTTCAACCAGCAATGGGGGCCCATCTTTCGGGAAGGGTACGAGATCAGCAAGTTCGGCGAACAGGTGGAGGCCTACGCCTGCGTCTACACCAGCCGCGTCTCGAACCTGCGCTTCTATTCGCCCATGCAGTACTTCCGCGGCCCGCGCGACCGCATGCCGCACGAACGTCTGTAGGGGTCGCGACAGTGATACCACCCAACCATGTCCAACCCGACGCTGCAGACGGGCGCCGCGACGGCAGCGGTGTTAGCAGCTTCTATCGACGGCCGCTTCCGGAGGGCCTGATCGCGTTTTCGTCGGAGGAGGGCCGGCGGTTGTTTCGGGAGGCGCTGGCTGCCGGACAGATGGAAGGCTGGTTCGCGCTGTCCGAGCAGTTCCACACCCAGGCCGATCCCGCCTTCTGCGGTCTAGGGACGCTGGTGGTGGTGTTGAACGCTCTGGAGATCGACCCGGGGCGGATCTGGAAGGGCCCCTGGCGCTGGTACGGCGAAGATCTGCTGGACTGCTGTGTACCGCTGGAACGGGTGCAAGAAAAGGGAATCACCCTGGATGAGCTGGCCTGCCTGGCCCGTTGCAACGGCGCCGCCACCACCACCGTTCGTGCCGGCCGCGGAGGTCATTCGCAAAGCGGCGACCACGACCACGACCAAAACCACGACCAAGACGGCAACGGCCCGGACGCGCTGCGCCTGGCGGTCCGTACAGCCACGGCCGCGCCACGAGGCCCGATGCTGGTGGCGGGCTACGCCCGTTCGGTGCTGGGGCAGACCGGCGGCGGACATTTTTCGCCGATCGCCGGATATCACCCGGCGCGCGACCTGGTCTTGATCCTGGATGTGGCGCGCTTCAAGTACCCTCCGCACTGGGTGCCGCTGTCGGCGCTGTGGCAGG
>JBDSME010000189.1:0-5275 GCA_039916065.1 Polyangia bacterium | reverse complement strand
ATCGCTCGCAGATCGCCAGCCCAGCCGCGCAGCTCCTCCCGAACATGCGCAATCGTAGTCGCCCCCCGTCGCAGCACGAAGTCGATGATGGTGCCGTTGTCGCGGTCGTCCCTGACGCTGAAGTACGGCCAGTGACCGTCGCGATCAAGGCGTACGACAATCTTGTCGTCCATCACCGGATGACGCATCAGCAGGCTGGACGCGGTCGATCCCCGGCTCCCGCTGCTCCGGGTGGTCTCGCGGCAAACGAGCCGGTACCCACGACTGGCTGCGTACGCGCATAGGTCTACGCGTTTGAATTGATCGAGCTCGTCGTCCACGGCCTGATGCTTACTCGGGCAGTGCCATCGACGGTTGCGGCTCGCCAGAGGGACGTGCGGTATTACTGCCTTCGATTCGGTCGCGCGCCTGGGCCACGGCCAATTGGGTCGACGGGGCCCCTCGCGGGCGCAATGCACTTTCTGTCGGTCTTGTCGAGTACTCCTTATCGTTGGCGGCGCAGGCAACTGCAACTCCGACTTCCTGGGGCACCTCGAGGTGGGGAACACGCTCGTCCGCCTCGACAACAACGGAACGGGCCCCGCCGTTTGCCTGCGTGTAAAGGTACATCCCGATGCCGGTCGGGTTTGTACGGAAATGCGTGTCTTGCTGGACGGATGCGGCCCCCACCCTGCCGGCCCCCTCCCGCTAGAACGACCCCAACAAGCCCCACCCGGAAATCCAGAGCTGGGGCGCGGCAGTTCATGCCTCTCTCAACGACCGGCGGTGGCGATGATGTCAGTGGGCGCTGGCACCGTGGTCGGCCAGCCCATTAGAACGACCCGAACAGCAGCGTCCGGCTACGGGACAGCGCCCCCTCGAGGCGATTGAGTGGCTGAGCTGCGACCCCGCGCTCGATGGGCTGCTCGACGACTTCTGGCGCGAGGGTCTCCGTCGGCCCATCACGTTTGCGGTTCTTGCGGCCGCACTTCTTGTACATCAGCGCCACGATGATCGTGGACAAGGGGCGGGCGCTTTTTCAGCGATCTGCGCCTAATCGCGCTGGTAAAAACCGAGGCGACCATCAAGAAGATATTGGGTGCGATGGGCTTGCCCACCGAACCACCCCGTTCCGCCACCGCCCGCGCGCCACCATCCAATGTGGACGGCCGCGACACCAGCAATGGCGAAGACGGGCCGAACTGAGGTCTCGAGGTCAGACCGTAGGGCGACCATATCCCGCCCGGTGGGCGGAGCTCCGTACTTGCGCCTTCGCCACGCCGCCTCGGGCACCACTGGCCCCCCACCAACCCGGAAAACCCGCCCCCGAACCCCGTTTCCTACCCCTTTCCCCCACCCCGATCCCCCCCTCGCCATCCTCGCCACGTCCCACCAAGCCCTTCCCACGGAAAAACCCGCTTCGATTCGCTTGTGCTCCCCAGCGACAGCGCCGCCATCCCCGCCGCCGACGCAAGGTCGCGGCTGGATGGCGATCTCGCCGTGGCGCCGCGCCTCCCGCAGGCGACGCGCGTCGGCTCCGCGGGTTACCTCCGCGGCGCTGCCCGGCCGGGCCCACTCAGAGCGCTCCCGAGGGGGGCTACTTCTTCTTGGGCGCGGCCGACGCCGGCGGTTCGCCGGCGTCCGGCGCCGGCCGTCCACCCGCACCCGGCGGCGGGGGGGGGCCCGCGCCCCCCATCACCTGCTGCATGAACACCTTCTGGTCGAACGGCTTGGCCGCCTTGGTAATGGCAGGCTTGGCGTCCTTGCCCATCGCCGTCAGCTCGAACTTCACCGGGCCGCGCGCGGCCGGGTTGCTCTTCTGTTCGCCTTCAATCTTCACCAGCCCCAGCGGCGGCGCGCTGTCGCTGACCCAGAAGTCGAAGATGTCCCCCTGCGGCGTCTTGTCGCGATAGTGCTTGGTCTTGAACGACCCGGCCGCGACCTTGATGGTCTCCTCCTTGACCAGGTTCTTGGGGTTGGGCTTGTTGAACTGCCGTTGATGGGCAGGATCCAGCGGCATCTCCATCGGGTCATTCGCCCCCAGCTGCATCACCAGCTTCTTGACCGGCGACTCCTTGCTGGTGTCGGCATCGACCACCGTCTGCATGATCATCTTCCCGCCCGCCCTCGCCATCATCCCGCCCTCGACCGACATCTCGACCGTGTTGGCGCTCGGCGTCTTGCCGACCAGGGACGTGCGGGTCTTCATCGGCGGCATGGTGCCGACGGTCATCGCGTACTCCGCCCAGGCCCCCGTGGCCACCTTGGCCAGATCGACGGCCAGCGGCATCGGCGGCCCCTGCCCCGGCTGTTGCGCGCTGGCGGCGGCGGGAATGAAGACGCCGGCGGTCAACCCCAGCGCGGCGATGAACGGACGAACGAAACGGGACACGGCTCCTCCAGGTCGGTTGGACGCAGCGGAGCCTCGAGTCTATTCGACGATGCCCCCCATGGCGAGCCGCCCCGACACCGTCAGTAACGCTGCCTCATTCAAAGCCCCGCCTGAAAAGCCAGGCCGCTGGCGTAGCCGGCGCGAGGATCGGAGCGGGGCATTGCTCCGGGATGTGAGCACCGCAGCGACGGCATAGTCAGCGGCCCGGATCGTCGGCCGTCGGTGGATCGGAGAACTGAACTCGTCGTATCTAGATTCCGAAGCCGAGCTTAAACGACCAGGTGTCCCCAAGACGCTGGCGAACGACCGCTCCTTGGCGAAGCCGTTGACGGGGGTGCAGATACCCCAGCGCTAGGCTGACGAAGGCCCGCGGCGCCACGTACGGCTCCGCGCCCGCGTCGACACCCAGGTGCCAGTACACGGTCGGTACCGTGCGGTCGAACTGGAAACGGCATGTAGCCACCGCCACCGACCCCCTCCGCGAACGCCGTGACACGCTGCCGCGGGAACTGTCCGCCCAGCGAGAACGACTCGGCCACGAAGTAGTCGCCGTTGCCGCCGAACGTCCCCGCCTGCCACGCGTACTGCGT
The DNA here is from genome assembly GCA_039916065.1 of Polyangia bacterium. Lineage (GTDB taxonomy): Bacteria > Myxococcota_A > Polyangia > Fen-1088 > Fen-1088 > FEN-1088. Next base: position 2,314 of record JBDSME010000189.1, on the reverse strand, counting down.
GCTGAGGCTTGGTTCAATGAATCTGTCACCCTAACGGGTCGCACACACACGCACCAATGACCTGGACGCGGGCTGGCGGTTCGGATATTCTGACACAGCGATGGCCGACCCGGGGACCCGATTTCCGATCGCCTTCGACACGCTCTACCGGGTGCTCTCGAGCGCGCTGCTCCTACTGCCCTCGGCATCGTACGTGGAGGTCCGAGGTGACGATGTACACGTCCGGATGGGCTGGGCGTTCCGGACCTGCTTCCCGCGCAAGACGATCCGGTCCATCGGAGCTCATGCCGGCCGGCCGCTCAGCCGGGGCGTCCACGGCTTCGCGGGGCGCTGGATCGTGAACGGATCTGGGGAGCGCATCCTGGCCATCGGCCTGGAACCGCCCCAGCGGGCCTACGTCCTGGGTTTCCCGGTACGCCTCGCCTTGCTCTTGGTCAGCGTCGAAGATCCCACCGCACTCGCCCGTGAGCTGGGGGATTAGTGCTTCCGCCCCCCGCCGCGCTGAGGTACATGTTCGGGATGATCGACATCTAGCTCTTCGATCAGCTCGTGAAGCACCGCTTCACCCCGGCATGCGGACCCCGAAACCGGCTCCGGTGCCGTCTCAACCTTCCCTACTGCCTCCGACACGGATTCGACGTGGGCGCGGTGGACAGCCCTGCCGGCACGGTGAGAGACCGTGGTTTCTTCCCTAGACTTAGACTTAGACTAAGACTAGAGGCGAGGGACCGAGACTCGTTCGCGTGGCCGAACGCGTATTTCACCACGACAGCGCGAGCCTACTGTTTTTCACCTGCGATGTCGGTGATGATCGTCTCCTGGCCCATCGGCCCCGTGTTTATCGTCGCATCGAGCTGCACGGGGTGAATGAGATTTCCGGCCACGCAGTAGGGGCTGGTGCTCTGCATGCCGCCCGCCGAGGTCGCGGTGACCGCCGTGCCGGCGATGGTGCAGGTCCCGGATACCGCCATGAGGCTGCGGGTGGTGGTAACGGTACAGATGCAGGTCGAGGTCGCCGTGCACCTTCCCCGACTGGCCAGGCGTCGACTGCAGCGCCCGCTCACTTCAGCGCAGGTCATCCCGCCCAAACAAGAGGTCGGAACGTGTTGGGTGGCGCTTAGGGTCTCCGTCACAGCTGTCGTTGTGTAGGTCATGTCCGCATTTGAACGCATTGATCCGGAGGCGCCGTAGCCCGAGACCTGCAGGCTGCCTCCCGGGCAACGATGGGCGTACTGGGCGTCCAGCGCCGCGGCGTTGAGACAACCGCCGACTGTTATCCATGTTCCGACAATGCTCCCGCCGCAGGCCTCGACCTGTCCGCAGCTCGACGGGGCGCCGCGGCCTCCGCACGAGAGGACCGCCAGGACAGACCCTTCGATCCAACGGCTGGCCACAGCGCGCGCTTTTCCATAAGTGCGGAGTCACGCAGTCCTGCCCACGACTCAAGAAAAATGGCCTCCACGGGTTTGGCTCCGTCAACGCCTCCGCCGCAGATGCATTCACGCGGCAGGAACTACTGCGCGAGTGAATAACCCATGCACACGGCCTCGGAGGCGAGCGCGTCCTCGGCACACTGACGGGATGAGTTACAGACGAGGCCCCCTTACGCATTGCGAGCTGAATTGGCACGTTTGTCCCACCGCGCGCCGCGTGCCTGACAGGTGCTATCGCAGAAAGCCAGCGACCCACAGGCAGCATCATCGGAATCGCAGTTGCCGCCGAGAGCGCTGATCGATCTGCAGGTCGCCACGTCGGCACCAAATGGACAAAAGGCCGTCTTCCTCGAAACAGAGCGCCGGAGTTAAAGCTGCGTTCTCCGAAACGGTGTCGGATGAACAATAGTCACCGCGCGCAGTTCGACGAGCAACTAGCGCCGGTGGGCGGCACCCCGTGACACCCCTACGGTCTGCACCTTCTGGCACGCCATTGGCCCATGATCTCGCGGCACTCGAACACACTGGTGCACGGCTGGCCCTCTGCCCTTGTGCCGATGAACACGTTGTGGCATGCGGCGATGACCTCGTTGCGCGTGCGTCGGATGGACGCTCTCTGGTACGCGGCGACACAGGCCTGAAGAGCCGTATTGTCGAGGACCACCGTGCCCTTGTCGATGAGCCCAGCCGTAGGATGGCGCGTGGGGAACTGGGCTTCGCAGTCGGCGAGGCTCCCTGTCGAGAACTCCTGCGTGTCCGTAGGTGATTCAAAGGCCCTGTGGGCGTGTCAAGGGCGGCGCGAAGCTGGGGATCGGGGTGAACGGGGCCTCTGGCCGGGCGGTGAGCGACGCGAACCGGAGGCGATCGGGACCATTTTCGCG
>JBDSME010000188.1:0-4401 GCA_039916065.1 Polyangia bacterium | reverse complement strand
CCTCCTCGCGATGCCGGGCGCGTCACCATGCGCAAGTTGAACAACGTCGAGTACAACAACACGGTTCGCGACCTGCTCGGCACCGTTCAGCAGCCCGCGACGATGTTCCTCAACGATGCCCCCGAGTTCGGCTTCGACAACAACGCCGACATGCTTCAGGTGTCGCCTACCCAGGCCGGGCTGTACGAACAGGCAGCGGAGGCGCTGGCCGCCGAGGCGCTGAGTCCGGCCAAGCGGGCGGCACTGGTGACCTGCGACCTCGCCACGGGAGAGACCTGCCAGCGCACGATCATCACCTCCTTTGGCGCCAAGGCCTACCGCCGCCCGCTCACCGCGGCGGAGGTCACGGGCTTTCTGGGGTTGATGAGCAGCGCTCGCACCGCCGGCGCGACTGCGGACGAGGCGCTGCGCACTGTTGTCCAGGCGTTCCTGCTCTCTCCGCACTTCCTGCACCGGGTAGAACTGGACCAGGATCCCGCGTCGCTGGTTGCTCACCCGGTGAGTCCGTACGAGGCGGCGTCACGATTGTCATACCTCATCTATCGCAGCATGCCGGACGCGCCGCTGTTCACCGCCGCCGCCGCGGGGAAGCTGTCGACTCCCGAAGAGTTACAAGCCCAGGTCACGCGCATGCTGGCCGAAGCCAAGGGAGGCGGATTCGCGGCCGACTTCTCCACGCAGTGGCTGGGGGCGCGGTCGCTGGAGAAGATCCAGTTCGACGCCACGCTGTTTCCCAAATTCAATCCAGGTCTGGCCGCCGCGATGAAGGGGGAGATCTCCGCGTTTTTCGATGACTTCGTGAAGCAGAACCGCCCCGTCGATGACCTTCTCACCGCGGACTTCACCTATCTGGACGATACGCTCGCACAGCACTATGGGCTGCCTCCTGTCGGCTCCACGACATTGAAGAGGACCACCCTGAACACCCCTCAGCGGGGTGGGTTGCTGATGATGGCAGGGACCCTGGCGGTGACCTCGTACGCCACGCGGACCTCGCTGGTGAAGCGCGGAGCGTGGGTGCTCGGACAGCTGCTCTGCTCGGAACCCCCGGCGCCGCCCGTTGACGTTCCCGGTTTTCCCGAGGGCGTCACCACGGGTACCCAGCGAGAGATCCTGGCCATGCATCGAACAAATCCCAGCTGCGGCGCCTGTCACGTCGTCATGGACAACCTCGGCATCGCCCTGGAAAACTACGACGCCATCGGTGCCTGGCGCACCACCGACAAGAGCGGAGCGGTCATCGATCCGCGCGGGGAGTTGCCAAACGGGGGCGCCACGTTCAGCGGCGGTGGGGAGATGGCCAAAGTTGTGGCGGCGGATCCGCGGTTCCGAAGCTGCGTGGCGCGCAAGCTGCTCAGCTATGCCCTGGGGCGGACGCTCCTCCCCGGTGACGAGGGCTACGTGGCCGACATCGCCTCCCCGGCCAGCGCCGCGGCCTCTCCCGGAGTTCGCGACATCCTGAACCGTGTGGTTGCCAGCGACAGTTTCCGGATGCGTCACGGAGAGTCCGCCACGGCGGGAGGAGGCGCGAAGCCATGAGTATCGCCCACATCAAGGACCGCAACGTGACCTTCGACGAAAAGGCGCTGCGGGCGGCGCGCCAGGGCTCGGCGGCTCCGCTCGCCACCAGCCGCCGTACCATCCTGCGCGGCGCGGCGGCCTCCATCGCCCTGCCGGCGCTGGATTCGTTGCTGCGACCCGGACGGGCCCGCGCGCAGGCCAAGCCCCTTGTTCGATTCGTCACCTGGCACATCGGATGCGGAGTCTGGGCGCCCAGTTGGTATCCCACCGCCTTCGGAACAGCCTACGCGCTCACGCCATCGCTGATGTCTCTCGCGAACGTGAAGAGCAAGGTGCTGGTGCTGTCCGGCATCCAGAACACCCCTGCGTGCAACCCCACCGGATCGCATGGATGCGGACCTCCCGCCATGACCACCTGCCGCCAGGGGACCAAGCCGGCCATTGGCATGGGGATCTCCGTCGACCAGGTCTATGCGCAGGCGCTGGGCAGCGTCACCCGGATCCCCTCGCTGCAGCTGACCGTCACCGACAAGACGTTCGCCGATGTCTCCTATCCGGCGGTGTACAACGGCACCACCTCGTGGGCGAACGCCACCACGCCGCTGGCGCCGGTGGTCAATCCTGGGGTGATCTTCGATCGTCTATTCACCGGTACGGTCACCACCGGGAACAGCGCCGCGGCGGCGGAGGCAGCCAAGCGAAAGGCGCTGAGGACCAGCGTCCTTGACTTCGTGAGCGGCGAGGCGACTTCGTTGCAGCCGAAACTGGGGACCACCGATCGCCACAAGCTGGACCAGTACCTGACCAGCATCCGCGCGGTCGAAACGGAGGTGCAGAGAACCGCCGTCACGCCCGCCAACTGCGGACCCGGTGCGCTGACCCGTCCCACTATCGCCAAGGCCAACACGGCCGCCGACGTGCCGGCGCTGACCAAGCTGATGCTGGACCTGATGGTGCTGGCCTTCCAGTGCGACGCCACGCGGGTGATCTCCTTCATGCAAGGCAACGGCGGCAACACCTCGTTCGCGGGTTGCCCGTGGCTGTCCATCACCGAGGACCATCACGGCCTATCGCACCACCAGGGGGACGCCGCCAGAGGCGCGAAGCTGGCCAAGATCGATCAGTGGGAGGTGTCGCAATACGCCTACTTCCTGGAGAAGCTGAACGCCATCGACGAAGGCGGCACCACCATGCTGGACAACAGCCTGGTGTTCCTGTCCAGCGAGATCACCGACGGCAACGCCCACAACCAGAAGAACAAGCCGATCCTCGTGGGAGGTACCGCCGGGGGCAAGCTCCTCACCGGCCGCCACACCAACCTCCCAGACGCCTCCCAGGCAGACATGTTCATCGCCTTCCTGAACCTGCTGGGGGTTCCGGCCACCACCTTCGGCCTGGCCGGCACCAAACCCCTGACCGGGCTGACCTGATCCCCGTTCCCGGTCAGGCCACGCCGGGGACTGTCTGACGTAGAGCGCCGCTGGACGCCGTAGCCGGCGCGGAGCGTTCTGAACGGTCGCTGGACATCAAGTCAGTCATGCGGCCTGTACCCAGAAGCCCGTAGTGGTTTGCCACCGACGGCCTGCCGCGTGGTAGGAAAACCATTTCCAAGACGTTTTCGCGGCCCGTTCGGGCATCGACCTGAGGGGGCCGCGTATCAAAGGGTGAGCGGTCGACACCGCACGCCACCCCACGAGGCCCAAAGTCATGCACGATCAGAACAGCTCCCTCATCCAGACCATCCTGGCCTTGCCCATCTTTCGTACGGAGTGGGTGCTGTACCTGCTGCTGGCGCTGTCGGTGTTTTCTATCGGGGTCATGCTGGAGCGATGGTTTTTTTATCGGCGGCGCCGCGTGGACGTGGATGCCATCCGGGACGCCCTGTCAAAGAGCATGGAGCGCGGGGACTACGAAGGGGCGGTCACCCTGTTGCAAGAACATGATTCGCTGGAGACCAACGTGGTCCTGGTGGGACTTAAGGCGTACCAGAAGGGTCCGGAGTCGGTGGAGGACCTCATCGCCGGGGCGCTGGGTCGGGAGCGCTCGCGCTACGAGAGCCGGCTGGGCTTCCTGGCCACGCTGGCCAGCAACGCCCCTTACATCGGCCTGTTCGGAACGGTCCTTGGCATCATTCGGTCGTTCCGGGACCTGGCCACCAACATGGCCGAGGCGAGCTCGTCGGTGATGGCTGGTATCGCCGAGGCGCTGGTGGCCACCGCCGTGGGGCTGCTGGTCGCCATCCCGGCCGTGGTGGCGTACAACACCTTTCGCGGCCGGGTAAAGAACTCCGTGACCGGCTGTCAGATGCTGGCGCGCATTGTTCTGTCCCAGCTCAAATCAACGGAGACGGGCGCGGCTGCTGCCGCGGCCGAGTAACCGCGCGGTGTCCGCGGCTACGGCGACGGTGACGGTGGTCGACAATCGATAGGCAGGAGCCATGGCAAGCCTCAACGATCAAGAAGAAGAAGACGGCCCGCTGGCGTCGATCAACATCATTCCCTTCGTGGACATCGTGCTGGTCCTGCTGGTCATCTTCATGCTGACGTCGGCCACCATCGTGCGCGCCAGCCTGAAGGTGGACTTGCCCAAGGCGGCCAGCGGCGGTGGCAAGGTGGAGACCACGCTGAACCTTCTTTACAACAAGGCCGGTGAGCTGTTCTTGAATGGTGAAAAGCTGGCGTCGCTGCAGGCGGCCGCTCGCGTGATCCGTGACGAGGCCACCAAGAACCCCAAGGTCCAGGCCGTGATCTCCGCCGACAAGGGCGTGGAATACGGCAAGGTGGTGGAGATCATCGACACCGTCAAACAGAACGGCGTCACCGGCTTCGCGCTGGACATCGAGCGCGGACCGGCTCCGGCCATCGCACCGGAAGGTCCATC
>JBDSME010000187.1:0-6570 GCA_039916065.1 Polyangia bacterium | reverse complement strand
GCTGCCGAGCGCGAAGGGACCCTGAAGCGCAACGGCACCCTGGTGGAAGCGACCGCCGGCAACACCGGACTCGGTCTGGCGCTGGTGGCCGCGCGCAAGGGGTACCGGCTGGTGCTGGTCATTCCGGACAAGATGAGCCAGGAGAAGGTCTTTCACCTGCGCGCGCTGGGTGCCGACGTCAGGATGACCCGGTCTGACGTGGGCAAGGGCCACCCCGAGTATTACCAGGACATGGCCGCCCGCATCGCGACCGAGATCGGCGGCACCTATGTGAACCAGTTCGCCAACCCGGCCAATCCCCTGGCCCACGAGCAAGGCACCGGCCCCGAGCTGTGGAAGCAGATGGACGGGCGTCTCGACGCCGTGGTGTGCGGCGTGGGTTCGGGAGGCACCATCACCGGCATCGGACGCTACCTGGAACGGGTGGCGCCACAGGCAGACATGGTCCTCGCCGATCCCGCCGGCTCCATCCTGGCGGACTATGTCCGCACCGGAAAGGTGGGACAGGCCGGCTCCTGGCTGATCGAAGGAATTGGCGAGGACTTCATCCCCCCGCTGTGTGATCTCTCCCGCGTGCGGGCGACCTACACCATCTCCGACGAGGAGAGCCTGCTCACCGTGCGATCCCTGTTGCGCGACGAGGGCATCCTGGGCGGTTCGTCGTCCGGCACCCTGGTGGCCGCGGCTCTGCGCTACTGCCGCGAGCAGAAGACACCGAAGCGCGTGGTGACGTTCATCTGCGACAGCGGCAACAAATATCTGTCCAAAGTGTTTAACGACTTCTGGATGCGCGATCAGGGATTCATGCGCGATCCGCCCACCTGGGATCTCCGCGATGTCATCGGCCGCAACGCCGATCGCGGCGGGGCCGTGGTGGCGGTTGGCCGCGACGACACCTTGATGGTTGCCCACACCCGCATGAAGCTGGCGGAGGTCTCTCAGCTCCCGGTGTTGCACGATGGCCACATCGTGGGGCTGCTTGACGAATCAGACCTGCTGTTGGCTCTCTCTCGGGATCCCGCCGCCTTCCGCGAGCCCGTGCGCAACACCATGACACAGCGGCTGATCACCGTGCCTCCGTCGGCGTCCGTCGAATCGCTGCAGCCCTTGTTCGACCAGGGGTTGGTCCCGATCGTGGTGGAGGGCGACCATTTTCTGGGGCTCGTCACCCGCATCGACGTGATAAATCATCTGCGTCGCAAGCTGCGCTGACCAATTTGCTCCACCGCGCGGGGGCGTCAGAAAATCCTGTAGACTCGTGGCCCGGTGTATCCGAAAATACAACGCTGTGCGTGTGGCGTCCCCTACAGCAACGCAAGCATCTGCGGCAATTGCGGCGCGTCTTTGACGATAACCGGCGAGAATAGTCAGGCATACGCGGCGGGTGCCGTCTTCGGCTCGTACCGGCTGGTACGTCAGATTGGCGCCGGGGGGATGGGACGGGTCTTCATCGCCGAGCACATCCGCCTGGGCCGTCCGGTGGCGCTGAAGATCCTGCGCTCCGAGTACTCCGGCAACATCGAAGCCGTGCAGCGCTTCTTCGCGGAGGCCCGGGCGGTCAACACCATCAATCACGAGAACATCATCGAGGTCAGCGACTTCATCGAGAACCCCGACGGGCCCAGCTTCTATGTCATGGAACTGCTGAAGGGGGTGGATCTGCGTACCCTGCAGCAACGTGAGGGAATGTTGTCTTTGGGGCGCGCCGTGAACATCGGTATCCAGATGTGTCGGGGCCTCGGCGCCGCCCACGACGCGGGCATCGTGCACCGCGACCTCAAGCCGGACAATATTTTTCTGGTGGAACGAGAAGGCCGCAAGGACTTCGTCAAGCTGCTGGACTTCGGCGTGGCGAAGCTGATGAACGCCAAGCTGGACGACACATCATCGTTCACCACCAGCGCAGGAATTGCCGTCGGAACGCCCGAGTACATGTCCCCCGAACAGACACTCGGCGAGCCGGTGAACCATCTTGCCGACGTGTACTCCACCGGAATCATCCTGTTCGAAATGATCTCGGGCCAGCGGCCTTTTCATGCGAACAGTGCCCGTGAGGTGATGGTCAAGCACATGACCGCGCAACCTCCGCGCCTCAGCAAGGTGCGCGACTATCCCTATCCCATTCCTACCGAGCTCGATCAGCTCGTCGCTCATTGCCTGAAGAAGGACCCTCGCGACCGTCCCATCAGCATCAGGGAAGTCGAAAGTCGCCTGCAGAAGGTTTCCCTGCGCCTGCAACAGGAGGCGGCGGTTCCCACGCCGCTGGGGGTGCCGCTTCACCGCGAAAGACGGGTGTGGCTGGCTGCCGCAGGGATCGCGGTCTTGATGGTTGCCATCGTGAGCCTGGCGCGGAGGCCGCGGTCTGCACTGCCGCCTTCACCAGCAGCGTCGGGCGCCGCCAACCAACCTGCCACCAGCCCCTCCGCCCACCAGCCGGTGCGGGCCACGTTCGCATCGGATCCACCGGGCGCCACGGTCTTCCGCGACCGAGCGACCCAGCCGGTGGGGGTCACGCCCTTCGCCGCCAACCTGGAACGTTCCGCGACGCCGGAGACGTTCGAGTTCCGCCTGGACGGTCGGCAAACTGTCCGGCAACAGCTGTTGCTCTCCGCGAACACGGCCGTGACGGTGGTGTTGCCGGCGTTGGTGCCCCCTCCCGCGGACCCATCGCCCGCCACCGCGTCCGATGAACCCGCCCCACCGCCGCGACGGTCCAAACGCTCGGAATCAACCGAGCGACCACCGGACGGCGCGCCGGAAAAGAACACCAACGAACCCGCCGCGCTGGACCACGGCGCCGTCCTGGACCCCTTCGAATGACGCCCATCGGGATTGCCAGGCCCTCCCGTCGCTGCTCGCCCTGCCCTGTCTCCTGGCGGCGCAGGGCCGGCTCGATCCTGCTGCTGTTGGTATTCGTGACCGCCGTCACCTTCCCCGGCGGCCGCGCGCGCGCTGATGACAGCAGCACCCCCGGTACCAGGAACAGCGGCGGCACAGCCACAGCGGGGGACGCCAAGGCGCTGGCCCGGACCGAGGTGCACAAGGCACAACTTCACTACAAGCTCGGACGCTTCGAAGAAGCCCTGGCCGCCTACTCGCGCGCCTACGAACTGTTCAACGCGCCGGCGCTGCTGTTCAACATTGGCCAGTGCCACAAGAACCTGAAGAACTACGACCGGGCCATCTTCTTCTTCGAGGGTTATCTGCGCGAGGAGAACAAGGCCGATTCCCAGAAGCGCAACCTGGCGCAGGATCTGATCGCGGAGTCCCGGGCAGAGCTGCAGCGGCAGCGCGCCGCCGAAGAGGCCGAGGCCGAAACAAGACGAGCCGCAGCCGCAGCCGCCGCCGCGTCCCCCCCTCCGCCTTCGGCATCGTCGGTGGCGGCGGTGTTTGGGACGCCGCCTCCGCCGCCCTCCGCTTCGTCTTCCTTGCTGGATTCCCCGTCGGCAACTGAGCAGCAGTCCGGTCGGTCAATCACCCGCAAATGGTGGTTCTGGACCGCTATCGGTGTGGGCGCGCTGGCGCTGGCGGGCGGCGTGGCCTACCTCGTCTCCGGACAGACGACCACCGTGTTGCCCATGGGCAGCGTGGGAACGTTGGACCGACGGTGAACGCCACCCCCATGACGCCGCCGCGCCGACCCAGCCGCCGCCTTGGGACGACCCTCTCGACGGCGGCCGCCCTGTCAGCGCTGCTGATGGTGCTGCCTTGCGGCTGCCGCGAAAAAACAGTGCAGGACACGCACATCACCGGCATCAAGCTCACGGTACACTACGATTCGCGCCTGATGCTCACGGCGCTGGCCTTCTCTGGCACCGTCGGTAGCGCAGCCGCATTCACACCAGGGACCCTCCCCAAACAGCCGCGTCCGCTCACCTCGGGAGTGGAGACGGCGGTCATCCTGCTGCCGGGAGCGGTGGTGGGTAAGACGGTGGTGGTGCGGGTCGACGGGCGCGCCGGCGCTGGCATTTTGGGCAGCGACCAGAAGGCGGTCACCATTCGCGCCAGCGTCCTGGCGGAGGTGTCACTGACGCTGGGCGCCCCGGCGATCTGCGGCGACAACATCATCCGCGTCGGAATCGAAACCTGCGATGACGGCAACACCGCCTCGGACGATGGTTGCTCTTCCATTTGCTCGATCGAAGGTGCTGGCGATTGTGATGCCATCTCCTGCCCGGGCGGGTGCTGCGCCGGGGGCCTGTGCCGGACCAATGGCCCAGATACCTGTGGCGTGGGCGGGATGACCTGTGCCGCCTGCGGCGCCAACGCCGATGGTTGTTCCGCTGCCGGGGCTTGCACCTGCGGCGCCGTCCCGGCCTGTGGCGCGGGACTGAGATGTCAGGCCGGGGCCTGCGTGTGTGATCCGGCGAGCTGCCTCGGATGCTGCAGCGCCGGCAAGTGCCTGACCGGCGACACCAGCGCCGCCTGCGGCCGCGGTGGCCAGGCGTGCGAAACCTGTTCCACTGGTGGGTGCGCCGGTGGACGGTGCGACAGCTGCAACGCGACGACCTGTCCCAGCGGCTGCTGTTCCGGGGCGACGTGCTATCCCCGTTCCATCACCACCTGCGGCACCGGCGGCGCCGCCTGTACAGGGTGCGATCCCGACAAGGTGGACACCTGCTCGGTGAACGGCGCGTGTCGTTGCGGCGGCAAGGCCGCCTGTGGCCCGGGCCAGCGATGCATGAACGGTGTCTGCCTGTGTGACGCCGATTCCTGTCCCACTGGTTGTTGCAACGGTGACGCCTGCAACGCTCCGCCCTCCCTCACGAACTGCGGAATGAAGGGGACGGCGTGCATGCCCTGCGACACCATCCGCGCCGATCGGTGTGGCGCCCTGGGGATGTGCCGGTGCGGCGGGGGACCTCCGTGCGCCGGCGGCCAGCGTTGCGCCGGGGGACAGTGCATCTGCGACGCTTCTTCTTGCCCAAGCGGCTGCTGCGACGGTGCGGTGTGCGCCGTTCGATCGTTGCTCACCTGCGGCGACGCCGGGTCGACCTGCGCCGTGTGCGACCACCGCGCCGACAACTGCTCGGCCAGCGGTAGCTGTCGTTGCGGCACGGGAAACACCTGCGCGCTGGGCCAGCGATGTATAGGCAGCACCTGCGTGTGCGATGGCACGTCGTGCCCGAATGGATGTTGCTCCGGTGGCGCCTGTCTTCCCGGCGATACGGCCAGCTCATGCGGCGCCGGAGGCAACACGTGCGAGTCCTGCCCGACCGCCGACGTGTGCACGAAAGGACAATGCAGCGGTTGCAACGGTGTCACCTGTCCCGACGGGTGCTGTTCCGGGCCCACCTGTAACGTGCCCTCGCTGACCGCTTGTGGCCGCGCCGGCTCTGCCTGTGTGGGCTGTGACATGGAGAAGGCAGATGGGTGCTCGGCGGCGGGCGGGTGCTCCTGCGGCGCCGGGCCTGCCTGCACGACTGGGTTGAAGTGCTTGGGTGGCCATTGCAGCTGTGACGCAGTCTCCTGCCCCAGCGGCTGCTGCGACACCTCGGGCGCTTGCGTGGCCCCGTCCGCCACCAAATGTGGCGCCGCCGGAGCGGCCTGTTTCGCTTGCGACCCGCGCTTGACAGATCGCTGCACAGACGCCGGGATGTGCGCGTGCGGCGCGGGAAGCGCCTGCGGTGCCGGGCAGCGCTGCCTCGCGGGAAGCTGTGTGTGCGACGCCACCTCGTGCCCTGGCGGATGCTGTTCCGGCACCACATGTCGCGCCCCCGCGCTCACCAGTTGCGGTGCTGCGGGGGGGGCCTGTCTCGCCTGCGGCATCACCGCCGATCGTTGCTCCGCGGGCGCCTGCCACTGCGGCAGCGGCGCCACCTGCGAAACCGGCCAGCGCTGCGTGGGCGGGGCCTGCGTCTGCGACAAGACCTCATGCGCCAGCGGTTGCTGTTCGGGGAGCGCCTGTCTGCCAGGAACCGCCAGCGCAAGTTGCGGAAGCGGCGGCGCCACTTGCCAGGATTGCCTGGGCGAGATGTGCTCCGGCGGAGCTTGCGGGAACTGCACCGCCGCAACCTGCGCCAACGGTTGCTGTTCGGGGCCCACCTGTACCACCGCCGGTGCCGCCAGCGCCTGCGGTACCGGTGGCGCGGCCTGCGTGACCTGCGACGTCTCTCGCGCTGACAACTGCGCCATCACAGGCGAGTGTCGCTGCGGCGCCAACGCCGCCTGCGGCGGGGGTACCACCTGCGTCGCAAGCGCTTGCACCTGCACGCCGCAATCCTGTCCCAGCGGTTGTTGCTCCGGCGCAACCTGCACCACCCCCACTCTGAGCGCCTGTGGATCTGGCGGTCAGGCGTGTGTCGCTTGCGCCACCAGGTCAGCGGACCAGTGCGACGCGGTGACCGGAGCCTGCCGGTGCGGGATGGGTCCCGCATGTGGCGCCGGCACGAACTGCGTCAGCGGTTCTTGCCTGTGCGATGCCCTGTCTTGCCCCGCCGGGTGCTGCGCCGGCGCGACCTGCGTCGCGCGTTCAGTTAGCACCTGTGGGGCAAGCGGTGGAACCTGCGTGGCATGCAATCCGATGACGGCCGACACTTGCGGCCCGGCCGGGGTATGCCGATGCGGGGC
>JBDSME010000186.1:0-3068 GCA_039916065.1 Polyangia bacterium | reverse complement strand
CACCCCGGTGGCCTCTTCGGAGTAGAGCGCGAAGTTGACCCCGTCCCCATCCCAGGAAGCTCCCAGAGGGTGGGGGGAGCCAGGGAGACTGTCAGCGACGGCGGGTGGCACGCCGCCATACTTGGGGACGAACACCCCCAAAGGCAACCGGCGTCAGGAAGTTTTTCGCGCACCGGCGCACCGGCGCACCGGCGCACCGGCGCCAGGATCGTGGCCGGGCTGCACCAAGTCACACCACTACCTGCCGGTGTCCGAGTCTTGGCGTATCCTGTGACTGCGTGATGACCGACCCCTTGACGCCCGCGAATGCGAAACGCGGCTGGCCGTTCTGGTTCGTGGGAATGGCGTTGGCGCTGGTGGCGGCGGTGGCCCTGCTCGCCTGGCGTCATGCCGCCGACCAGCGGCGACAGGATCTGCAACTTCTGCAAGGTGTGCGAAAGGTCTGCAAGCTGTCGACCGTGGAGGTGTCGCTGGCCGACTATGCGCGGCGAACGTTGCCGCCAAAGCTGACACTTCCATTCGACCTTCCCCTCGACCTGCCATTTTTGGAGCCGGCCGAGGCGTTCCTGTTCTACGCCGGAGTGATCTCGGCCGGCTTCGATGTTTGTGACGAGCCTTTCCGCATCCAGATCGACCACGGCACCCGCGTGGTGGAGGTCGCCTTGCCGCCGCCGCGAATCCTGTCCCTGGACATCAAACGATTCGAAATCATCAACGAACGCTCCACATTCTTGAATGCCATCGAACCATCGGACCGCAACGCCTGGTATCAGGAGGCCCGTGAGTCATTGAAGGTGGGAGCGCTCCAGAGCGGCGTGCTGGTCAAGGCGCAGGAACATGCACGTGAGCTGTTCGAAAGCTTCGTGGAGCGGTGGGGCTATCACCTGAAGCTGTCGGCGCTGTCGGCGCAGCCGGCGTCTGCTGGAAGGTGACGGTTGAAGCGGCCCGCTCGTCGGGGCCGCGCACACAGCAAGGCGCCCGAGATCGAACTGGGGTTCGATCCCGGGCGAACTGCTGGGGAGGGGTTGAAGGAGCGACTATTTGGTGTTCGTCGGCGTGGTGGCCGGTGCGGTATCAGTGGCAGGCGCCGCCGAAGGAGCGTTGGTGGCGGCGGGAGCTTTGATCTCCTTGGACTCGTCGGCCTTGGCGGCTTTGCCCTTTGTCGCTTTCTTTGAGGCCTTGGCCTTTGGGGCCTTGGTGGTGGCGGGGTCGGTGGCATCGGCCGCCGCCGGCGCGCCCGCCTGGGCGACCAGATGGGGAGCCTTGACGTGGTGCTTGGCAGGCGTCGCCGCCACGGCGGAAGCGGTGGAAAGAACGAGCAAAGAAAGTCCGAGCATGGTGTTGCGAATCATGATGATTGCCTCCGGCGTGGTTGGTTTTGGATTCTGGTCGCCCTTGTTTCGCGACCGGCGAAGGGGATGACTGCACTCCACGTACCATCGCCAATCCCGCGCCCCTCAGCGACGAAACCCAGGCGCGACGCCATCCTTCCGGGAGCTGGCGAAGACCGTGGGGCAGTTTCGCTGTGGCGCTATGGTTGTGAAGGGGCGAGGGTGCTTTTCGCTGCAGCGCCAGAACTACCGCAGGGAGCGGGTCTTTCCCCGGGAGCGCTACTTCGCCGCGATGGCTCACCTCAGCAAAATCCGTGAGGGGCTCGTGGGGGGCTGTGCGCGCCCCCGCGAGCGCGGAAGGCCTTAGTTGGGTGATGAGCGGGGCGGGGGAAGTGCCAGGCGCTTGCGAAGAGACGCGAGGCGCTGTTTCAGCACGTCGGCTTCACGGGCGATATCGGGAAAATCGGCGGCCCGGGCCGCGTCGAACACCGCGCGCGCGGCGTCCGAGATCTCCTGCAGCCGAGCCACGGCGCCCAGCAACGCGGACTGCTCCCCGTCGCTGGCAACGAGCTGCGCACTAACCTCCCCGGCGTCCTTTCCCAGAGCGCCGAAACTCTCCATGTGTTGTTCGAAGAGCTGTGTCCGTTGTTGAAGCTCGATGGCAAAGGCCGACAATCCCTGCAGCGCGGCCTGTTGGCGGTCCTGCATGTGCGCCATCGCGGTGGCCACCGCCTGCAGCCGCTGCGCCACACGCTCGGGGACCGCCAGGGTTTCGTTCAACTGCGCGGCCGCCCGGACCAGGTTCTTGTCTGTATTCAGGGGGATCTTCCGGGCCGACTTCGCCAAACCCTCCAGCCGCACGATCTCTTCCTCCAGCGCCTGCGCCGCCCGCTCGATCTCGGATATGGTCTTTTTCGTCTTTTCCGTCTTGGCCATGCGCGGCAGTGTATCCGCCCCGCGGAGGCTGCCGCCAGATTCATCCCAGGTTGTGAAACACCCGCTGTACGTCGTCGTCTTGCTCAAGGGCGTCGACCAGTTCCATCACCCCGGTCGCCTGGTCCTCGGGCAGGGTGACAGGGGTCTGCGGGACGTATTCCGATTCGGCGGATTGCACCTGGATGCCGTGGCGTTCGATTGCCGACTGCAGCTTGCCGAAGTCGGTGAAGGCGCCACGGATGATGGTCTGAGGCTCGCCCTTGTCGTTGCTGCCTTCGCCGATCTCTTCCAGCCCGTCATCGATGAGGTCGAGTTCGAGCGCGTCCAGATCCTTGCCCGCCAGGGCTTCGGGCGTCACGCGGAAGACGCCCATGCGCTTGAATTGGAACGCCACACTGCCTTCGGCGCCCAGGCTGCCGCCATAGGTCTTGAAGGCTGAGCGGACGTTTGCCACGGTTCGCACCACATTGTTCGTGGCGGTCTCGACGATGATGGCCACGCCGTGGGGCGCGTATCCTTCATAGACGACGATATCGTAGCTTTCGGCACCCTGGCCCGACGCCTTCTTGATGGCGTTCTCGATCCGATCCTTGGGCATGTTCGCGGCGCGTGCGTTTTGCAGGACGCGTCGTAGGGTGGGGTTGTTTTCGGGGCTGGGACCGCCGCCTTTGACGGCGATGGCAATATCCTTCCCGATGCGCGTGAATGCCTTCGCCATCTTGTCCCAGCGCTTGAACATCGTGGCTTTTCTCGTCTCGAAGATGCGACCCATGGGCACGGTTCTAGCGCGGAACGGCTTTT
>JBDSME010000185.1:0-6447 GCA_039916065.1 Polyangia bacterium | reverse complement strand
CCGGCAACTGTGTATTCGCCGAATACCACGGGTTCATCACGGTCGATTACGTTCCTGGAAGCATCCCAAATACTTCGGCCGACTCGGTCATCCACCAGTTTCGGCTCGCACCGAAGAATGGGGGCAGTGCACAGACGTTCGTCTACACGGGCGATGCGCCGTTCACCGGACACGATCCGGCCGACGCGTATCCGATCCCGACCGGACTGTGGCAGCCTGAACTGGATCCGACCCGTCCCTATTGCCTGACCATCAGCGCCTTCGGCCAGGGTGACATCGCGCGCCTTCCTGTCTCCAGCCAGTCGATCTGCGTTGAGGTGGTGCAACTCTCGGCCGCCGGCGCGCCGCCGCCACCGCAGATCGGTGGTGACATTTCGGACGACGGCGGCGGCAGCTCAGACGGGGGCCGTGCTGGCGGCGATGCTGGCAGTTCCACTGCAGGTGGTGGCGGCTGCTCGCTCGGGGGCGGGACGGCCGCCGCCGGGATGCCCGCCGGGACGCTCTTGCTCGCGCTTGTTGCCGTCCTCTGCCGGCGGCGGCACCAGGTGAGCGGCGGGGCGTCTATGCGGGGTCGGTGGCGGCGGAATTTCCGTCCGAAGACTCGGTCACACCGGCTACTTCAGTGGCGGGCTCGGCATGACCGGTGGTCGAAGGGTCGGCGGCGACGCGAGCCTCCCCGCCTGGCGGACCGGTCGGAAGGCCGACGCCCGTAGTGCGATCGAGCTCGCAGATCTCGGCTGAGTTGCACGAACGCGCGTTTCCGAGACTGGGCGGCACACCAACGTCCGCGTGAGCGATCGGGGCACGCACGGGGTGCCGCCGAATTGCGTCCCTCAGAAATTTGATACCCGCCCCGGAAGTGAGATCAGTTCTCCGCCGGCAACCGGCTTAGGGCGCGGGATCCCGGGCCTTTCGATGCGTCTCGCGCTGGCACGGGGAATGCTCTGAATGCGGCGCAATGATGCCCCACCCGGTGACGCGCAGGTCCGATTCCGTCCTTCGGTTGCTGACCCTGACCGTGGCCCCTGCGCTGGCGCTCCTGGTCTCTGGCTGCGACCTACTGCCGCTGCCGGGCAACGACGGCCCCAGCGGATCCAGCTGCAACGTCGGGGGCAGCGTCTACGAAGACGGCACCACCGGGATCAAATCAGGGGACGGCTGCAACACCTGCAGCTGTCTGCACGGACGCCTCGCATGCACGCTCGTCGGCTGCTCCCCGAACGGTCAGGTCTGCGGTGGGTTGGCGGGATTGACCTGTGCAAAGGGGTCCTATTGCAACTTCCCGACCAGCGCCCGCTGCGGAGCCGCCGACGCCACCGGCCTGTGCGCGCCCATTCTGCAAGCGTGCACCGAACAATACGTGCCGGTCTGCGGCTGCGACGGTCACACCTATGGCAACGCGTGTAGCGCCGCGGCGGCGGGCATCAGCGTGATGAGCGAGGGGGAATGCACACCGGCTCCTGGCTCCTGCGTCGTGGACGGAGTCACCTATCCCGATGGTGCCGGCGGCATCTCCGCATCGGACGGGTGCAACATCTGCGCGTGCGCGCGCGGCACCCTTCGTTGCACCCTGCGCGCCTGTCCGGTTCCGAAGGCGTGCGGTGCACGCGCCGGCAACACCTGCACCGCGAACGAATATTGCGCCTATAGTGAGGGACTGTATTGCGGCGCGGCCGATGCCGAGTCCGTCTGCAAACCGAGACCCGAAGTGTGCGACACCATCCTTGCGCCGGTGTGCGGGTGTGATGATGAGACGTACGCCAACGCGTGTGTGGCGGCGAGGGCTGGCAGCGGGGTCCGGTACGCAGGCCCGTGCACGGGGCCAGGGCGGAGCTGTGTCGTGAATGGAGTCACCTACCCCGACGGTTCCGTCAACGTTCCGGCTGGCGACGGCTGCAACGTGTGTAGTTGCTCCGGGGGAGTCCTTGGTTGCACCAAGAAGGCCTGTCCCACGCCCAAGTTGTGCGGTGGTTTCGCCGGCTTCACCTGCGCCGCGACCGAGTATTGTGCCTACCTCGAGGGCCAGTTCTGCGGTGCTGCTGACGCCAGCGCCATTTGCATGCCCCGCCCCGATACTTGTCCCGATATCGTCGACCCGGTCTGCGCCTGCGACGGTAAGACCTATTCGAATTCGTGCGTCGCAGCTCGAGCGGGGTTCGGGTACAGCGGCAAGGGTGCTTGCCCGCGCTGACGACCCCGCCAGGCCGTGACTTTGGCGGGCCAGATGAGGCGGGCCCGCCCACGCTGCCCGGGATGTCCAGCCAGTCCCGGCTCCGCCCCCAGCGATGCGGTAGCACTTGCGCCAGGGCCCTGAGTCACCGTGCAGGGGGTTGGGGGCCGGGGAGTTCTGAACCCGATTTCGTTCGCGGCAGGCACAATGCCCCTGGCCGCGGCCATCCCGCGATCCCATTATTTTCTTGGGGCTTGCTTCGGTTCGTCGCATCCCCAATGACCCGAGACCCGCAGGAGAGGAGGCCCTATGCCTGGTGTGTTCAAGGAATGGACGGTTTTGCCCCACAGCAAGCTCACGCGGGTGGAGGGCGACCTGCTCACCGTCACCGGTAACTTGCCCATGCCGATGGGTGAGTTCCCTCGACGCATGACCGTGGTCCGTCTGCATGACGGTCGGTTGGTGATCTTCAGCGCCATCGCCCTCGACGAGCCAGAGATGCAGGCCCTCGAAGCCTGGGGAACACCTTGCTATCTGATCGTCCCCAGCGACATCCACCGCAAAGATGCCAGGATCTGGAAAGACCGCTACCCCGACCTGGTCGTCGTCGCGCCCGCGGGCGCGCGCGCCAAGACGGCGGAGGTCGTGGCCGTGGACGCCAGCAGCGTCGACTTCAACGATCCCCGCGTTGGCTTCGTGACCGTCCCCGGCACCGAGCAACACGAGTCGGCGCTGGTGATCAAGGGTGATGGCGGCACGACTCTGGTGGTCAACGATTTGCTCTGGAACGTCGACGATCGTCCCGGCTTCGGCGGCTGGCTGTTCCGCCTGGCCGGCTTCACCGGCAGCGAGCCCAAGATCCCGATGTTCGTGGCCCTCAAGTCAATCAAGGACAAGCCCGCCTTGAAGGCGCAGCTCGAACAGTGGGCGGCGCTACCTGGCCTGAGCCGCATCATCGTTTCACATGGCGACATCATCACGAAGGACCCAGCGCAGGTGCTCCGCGGGCTGGCGGCGACGCTGGCCGGGTAAGAGCCTGGTCGTCCGACCGTGAGGCTCGCTCAGGTGCGTTGGAGGACGACGAGTTCGTTCGAAGCGAGCGACACCCGGATTGATCGACGTAGCGGAACCGTGCTCAGGGTCCGGGCGACCGTGGTTCCCCCGCCGCCCAGGCTGCTGAAGGTCACTCGCCAGGAAGCGCCGTCGGGGCAGAGACTCGGATCGATCTCCACATCGCCCGAAAAGCCCACGAAGGGGTTCGGAACGCAGACCACCACGACCTCCTCGTCGGCGTGAATGCGCGAGAACGAAAGCACGCCGCCGCGCTCCATCGGCCACCCGAAGTTCACGCCGTCACCGCTCACCTGCCGGAAGTAGTGGCGGCCGTAGCGGAGGGGCCCCGAACGGGCGCGCACGCGGAACAGGTCCTGGAGCATCTTGTAGGTCCCACCGCCCTCGGGCCAGGCGGTCCCGGCGCTGAACACTTGCCCCTGGAACTTGCCCCACAGAGCCTCGCGTACCGACTCGAAGCTTTCAAGATCCGGGCTGCCGTCGCTCTTGGTCGTCCCCTTCAGGTCCTGCTCGTCGCCGTAGTAGAGGCAGGGAATCCCGGGCAGCACGAAGGGTAACGCAAGGCAGAGGCGGACCTCGGCATCGGGCGAGAGCGGGTGCCGGATCCGCTGATGGCGATCATGATTGTCAACGAAGGTGACAAAGTATGAGCTGGCATTCCCGTGTGACGAGATGAGCTGCTCCTCCTCGCGGCGCCGCTCGTCGAACACGTCGCGGATAGCGTTCACGGGGGCGCGACCTTCCAGTGGTCCGGTCGCGATGTCTCTGATGGTCTGGTCGATCGGGAAGTCGAGTGCCGCATCGATCCCGAACCCGCCGTCGACGCCGCTGACGCCAGGCACACCGTTCTGGCCGACGAACGCCGCTATGTTCGAGTTGGTGTCGGCCACCTCGCCGAATACGAAGAAGTTCTTCTTCCCGATCGCATATGCGAACTCGCTCATCGCGGTCCCGAAGCGCTGAATGAATTTGGGGTGGATGTACTTGACCGTGTCAATCCGCAGGCCATCGAAGTCGTAGCGGGCAACCAGGTACTGATAGACCTTCAGCATCACTGACAGGACGGGGAACGCACCGATGCGGCGGCGGGATACGTCGATGTCGTCGGCGCGGTACTCCATGCACAGCTGGCGCATGTTCTCGAAGTCGCCGGGGACGAACCCAAGGTGCGGATAGCGGGACAGATCGTCGGTGGTCTTCGAGCCCCGCCGTCGGAAGAAGAACGTGTCTCGCAGCTCGCGCGGGTAGACCGCCTCGTCGGGGCCCGTGGCCGCGCCCAGCGGTAACGCGTCGGGCCACTCGGGATGCGGGTTCCCGAGCCCATCCTTCCACATCACGGTCGGCAGATCGCCGCCGCCCTGGGAGCGATCCAGCAGGGACTGGTCAAGAAAATCGCCGCCGCTGCGGTTGTAGGCGAAGACGCTGCCGGCGTGGTTGAGGACGATGTCCAGGATCACGTGGAGCCCCTCGTCGTGCGCCGCCTGGACCAGCCGCGCTAACTCCGTCTCCGCGGTGGCGCGCGTGCCGTCCGACGCCCAGCGTTCGTCGATGGCCATGAAGTCCTGCGCGGCGTACCCGTGATACGTCATCAGCGCCAGCGCGGAATTGCGCACCGGCGGCGTCATCCAGATCGCCCCCGCCCCGAGACGCCGGATGTACCCGAGGCGCTCGCGGATCCCCTCGAATGTCCCGCCCTGTCTCGCCTTCTGGTGCGCATCCCACCGTATGGCAGGCAGTCGGCTCGCGCTGCTGAAGCGGTCCAGCACGAGGAAGTAGATGGGCAGGTCGCGCCAGTCCTCGGGCGACGCGAACGGCCGCCGCTCACCGGCCAGCTGAAGGTCCGCGTCGGACGCGGTCGCGCGTCGCCGGGCACCATTGATGGTGTCCGCGAGATTCTGATCGCCGGTCGATAGTGGTGACGCCACGGTGCCTCCGTCAAAGCTTGCGAAGGTGATCATCTTCCTTCCTTGCGGAATCGTCCAGCATGGGCGCTTGACCGAACCGAAACAGACGCCCTTACGGTGTCGCGGCGGCCGATGGCGGGCCGGTCTCGACCTCCGGCAGCGTCAACTGTGTCAATCCGTCGCTGCGGCTCGCGCCTGCCGGGACCTGTGCGACGAACGCTGGATTCGCGCCTCGCGGACATCTATGGTACCGGCGATGTCGCAAAGTCAGTCACGATTGGCGGCATGGATCGTACTGGCGGGTGCTGCCGCGTCTGCGATCGTAGCCGGGTGTGGACCGTCGTCTCCCGCTGGGGCGGGCCCTGGCGGCCGCGCCGGTTCCGAGCCCGCTGGACGGTCAGGCAGCGGGGGCACGGGCCCCGGCGGGCAATCGGGTGCAACCGGTGGTGCTCCCGTTGGTGAAGGTGGCGGTGCGACTGGTGGCGCCGGTCCGGCCACCGGCGGTGATGGTGCGGACACGGCTGCGGGCGCGGGTGGTACGGCCACCGGTACCGCCGGAACGGGCGGCGCAATACCGGGGATCGCTGGCCACGCTGGCGGCGCGGGCGTGGGCGGCGCGGGGGGAGCTTCAGTGGGGAGCGGCGGCCGCGGCGGCTCGTCGGGCGGCGGCGGGGCGGGGGCCGGCGGCGGCACGATGCTGCCCGCGACGGCGCTCGCCGTTCGTCTCGCCGACGCCATCTTGTCCCGCTGGCCCGACCCCGGGAACCTCGCGGGGGAGAAGCCGGGCTGGGAATACAACCATGGCATCGTGTTGCGCGGCCTCCAGCAGGTGTACCTCCACACGCTCGACGCGCGTTACCTCGCGTACATCCGGCGTTATGCGGATGAAAACATTACATCGTCGGGCACGATCGACATCCCTGCCGCGCACAGCTTCGACAACATCCAACCATCGGTGTTGTTGCCGTTCCTTTACCAGCAGACGGCGATGGCGAAGTACAAGACGGCGGCCGACGCTGTCCGCGCGCGTTATGAGACGATTCCGAAAAATCCACACGGCGGATATTGGCACAAACAGACGTACCCGAATCAGATGTGGCTGGACAGCATCTACATGGGCCAGCCGTTCCTGGCCCAATACGGCGCCGTGTTCGGGACTTGCGGAACGTTCTGCATCGACACCGTGATGAAGCAGACGTCGCTGGTCGCGGCGCACGTGCTCGACCCGGCGACGGGGCTGCTCTACCACGCGTGGGACGACAGCCCGGCGGGCATGAAAGCCGCGTGGGCCAACCCGACCAC
>JBDSME010000184.1:0-2658 GCA_039916065.1 Polyangia bacterium | reverse complement strand
CGGCGCCCCAGGCCTCCAGCTCGCGCACCCGGTCCGGCGCCTCCTGGGCATGAAGCTCGGCCATCCGCCAGTTGTTGACGTACTGCCCCCCGCGCATGGTGTCGGCGAAGTGCACTTTCCACGAATCACGGTCGTCCACGTTGGCCATGGCCGCGGCCATGCCCCCTTCCGCCATCACCGTGTGCGCCTTGCCGAGGAGGGACTTGCAGATCAATCCCACCGACGCCCCCTGGGCCGACGCCTCGATGGCGGCGCGCAATCCGGCGCCCCCCGCGCCGATGACGATCACGTCGTGTTCGTGGGTCTGAATCTCTGAGGGAAGCTGGGCCATCTACAGAATTCTCCAGTCGGTGATGACGCCCGTTGCGCACAGGCGGATGTAAGCGTCGGTGATGCCGACCCAGAACAGGCTGAGCCATGCCCACTTGGGGTGATGGCGGTTGAGACAGCTCACGCAGTCGTAAGCCTTCTTCCGCACCGGCCTCCGCGACAGGACGTCCCAGGCGCCACCCACCAGGTGGCGCAGGGAATGGCAGCCCAAGGTATAGCCGCCGATGAGCACCACGTTGATGATCATCACCAGCGAACCCACCCCCAACCCAAAGGTCCTGCCGCCCGTGGCGGGATCGTCGAACCAGAGCGCGTGCCAGGCGTCGATGGACAGCAGCACGATGAAGATCAGCGCGAAGTACAGAGCATAGCGGTGGATGTTCTGGACGATCAGCGGCAGCTTGGCTTCACCCCGGTACGTCTGGCGGGGCTCCCCGACGGCGCAGGCGGGAGGATCCGCCCAGAAAGCTTTGTAGTAAGCGCCGCGGTAGTAGTAACAGGTCATGCGGAAGGCCAGCGGGAAGATCAGGATCAGCATGGCCGGCGAATAGCGGACGAAGGGCAACCAGGGCCAGCGCCAGGGACCGAACACCGCGTGCGGTGAATCCCCGAACAGCTCGGGCGAATAGAGCGGGGACAGGTAACTGCCGTGCCAGTAGTTCTCGCCCTGCAGCAGCGCCCAGGTCACGTAGACCACGAACGACGTGAAGACCACGAAGGTCAGCAGGGGCATCGCCCACCAGGCATCGCGCCGCTGGGTCTGCCCGAAGCGCAGACGTTGAACCGGGACGTGAACCTCGGCCATTCAAGCTCTCCTTGGGATCATCATGCGACCGTCATTTCCGTTGGAACGGCGGGGAGCATACACGATTGGCATGCGGGCGCCGCCAGTCGGTGCGCGCAAAAAACGCCTGTGTCATCCGACCGAAATCCGGCCGAGATTCCCCCGAGATTCGGGCACAATTCGACCAGACATCCTGCCGAATTGCCCAGGGGCCGAATTCAGCGGCTGAAGAACGAGTGACTGGGCGACTTGCGGGCAGTCGATGAGCGCGTGGTGACGCGGCTCCCGGGGCGGCCACGCAGGAGCTCGGCGGCGCGCTGGCGCACGGTGGGACTCTTGTCGTGAGCGGCGGCGTCCTTCAGCTGCGGCACCGGTCCCGCACCAAATCCGTGCAGGACGTCCTCGGTCTTCTCGTAGCCATTGTCCGTGCCCAGCGCGCGAATCAGGTTCTTCACCAGGCGGTCGTCGCTTCGGTACCTGGGATCGCGTTCACCGGCGATGCGCGCTGCCTGCGCGCCCTCCACCCAGCGCTTGTGCTCGAGCGACAGGTTCGCCAGCTCGTAGGCGGCAGGGCCGCTCTGCGGATTTTCGCGCCGCGCCTTCTGCAACACCACCAGCGCCTGCTCCCATTCCCCGGCTTGCACCAACCGCTGGGCGCTGGCCAGTCGTTCGGGCGTCGAGGGCGTCGAGGGCGTCGAGGGCGTCGGAGGCGGGGCGATGGGGTTGGTGGTGGGGGCGGGAGGCGGAGCGTCCTTCATCATCGCCGGCCGCGCCGCCGCGACCGCCCTCACAGCCGGCGTGGCCGGGCCGGCCGTCGCGCCGCCGGTGGACGAAGGCTTCCCACCCCCAGCCAGCGAACGGGGGGCCGGCGCCGGTGCCGGCAAAGGATGCCGACGCAGCCCGAGCACGATCAGCACCGTCGCCACCGCGGCCACGCCCGCCAGGCCCAGCCAGCGGACGCCATTCAATTTGAAGGCGACGTTGCCGGAACGGCCTGAATCCGACGTCCTCTCCACCGACTGGGTCTGTTGAACCTGCGGCGCGGCGATCCCCCCAGCACCTGCCCGGTTGGGTAGCAGGTGGCTGGGGAGCGGGTCGGCGATGGTCCTGTCCGCTTCGCCGGGGACCGCCCTCGCGGACGGCGACGGGGAAGGGGATGGGGATGACGGGCGCGCGGGCCCGGGAAAATGGCCCGCCGCGCGTGCCGCTGCCGCCTCCGGAATATGGTCCAGCGCTTGCGCGAACTCGGTCGCGGTTGAAAAACGGGCGTCCGGGGTCTTCGCCAGGGCCTTGTTGACCACGGCCTCCAATTCGGCCGAGATCTTCGCAGCCGGGACGGTGGCGCGCAGCGACGGCGGCGGCGTATCGCGATGCATGACCAGGATGTCCGCGACCTTGTCCGACACGAATGGCTTGTGCCCCGCCAGCATCTCGAACAGCAGGATTCCGATCGCGTAGATGTCGGTGCGCCCGTCGATATCGCCAGGAGCCCCCGCTTGCTCCGGAGACATGTAGCTTGGCGTGCCGATGGCGAGGCCCGATGT
>JBDSME010000183.1:0-5506 GCA_039916065.1 Polyangia bacterium | reverse complement strand
GGAACGGCGCATCGACGCTGAAGCGATCGAGACGGTGATGGAGGTGGTGGCGCTCCCATTGACGGCTGATCGCCGGGAAGGACGCCGCCACCAGCAGCGCCAGGGCGAAGGAGCGTGAGGCGAAGGTTTGCGTCATTGGCTGTTCGAGTCTCCGGCTAGCGGCTAGCGCCTGCCGTGTGTGGTGCCGGGGCCAGGTTTCCGTCAATCAATTTCGTGGTAGTTGCCGAAAGGCGGAAACGCCCATAGTCCCACGGACGCCGCTGCGCAGAAAATTAACGAGGCGCGGGGCAAGCGTCAGGATACCGTCGGACGGTATCACGATAGTTGAAGATTGTGAACGATGGTTTTGTGCGGCGCGGCCCGTCGCTCTTTCATGCTGATTGTGCCAATGTGACAGGCTACATTCTGACCGAACGGGTATCGTGGCGGACCTGGTGATAGACAACTTCGTGGCCCACTTGGTGAACTGTTGTCACTCCTTTCGTATCGCTTTGCCACCTAGCCTTGAACCGCGCGACATCGCTTAGCCGCTGATTTCTCGTCCTCCGTTCTTCCTCTGTTCCCTGTTTTTGCCCTGCCTTTTCGTTCGTTCGTCTGTCATCGATGGTCGTTCGAACGGGTGGGCATCCGGATCGCATGGTCTTCACGAGCCACGTCTTCCTGTTCTATTTCCTGCCGCTGGTTCTGGCGGTCTACTACGTGCTGCCGTTTCGGGCGCGTACCGCGTTGATTGCGCTGTCCAGCTACCTCTTCTACGGCTGGGCCAATCCCATCTGGGCCTTCATCATGTTCTTCGGGTCCAGCGTGGACTACTTCTGCGGGCTGGCGCTGGTGAAGATGTCCGGTCTGCCCGATCGGGACGGACTGCCGCCAATCATCGATCGGACCCTTCCCCGGACCCGCGCCATGAAAGTGGTGCTGGGGATCTCCATCATCACCAACCTGGGCCTGCTGGCGGCCTTCAAGTACACCGGGTTCGTGGCGGAGAACCTGAACGCTCTCTCGCGCCTCCTGGGTCTGGGTGATGGCGCCGTGCCGGTGCTGCACCTGGTGCTACCGGTGGGGATCTCTTTTTACACCTTCAAGGCCATGAGTTACGCCATCGACGTGTACCGCGGCGACGCGCGCCCCATGCGCAGGTTCGTGGACTACCTGTGCTTCGAGGCGTTCTTCCCCGATCTGGTGGCCGGTCCCATCATTCGCTACGCCGCCATCGAGGAACAGATGAGGGTGCGGCAACACACGCTCGATAAGTTCGCCCGTGGCGTGGCGTTCTTCGGCCTGGGGATGGCCAAGAAGATCTTGATCGCCAACCCCATGGGTCACATCGCCGACACCGCCTTCGCCGCCGGCAGTCTTCCTTTTCACGACGCCTGGTTCGGCCTGTTCGGCTACGCCTTCCAGATCTACTTCGACTTCTCTGGCTACTCCGACATGGCCTGCGGCCTCGCTCTGATGATGGGGTTCGTGCTCATCCAGAACTTCAACTCACCCTACCAGGCGGACAGCATCACCGACTTCTGGCGACGCTGGCACATCAGCCTGTCCACCTGGTTGCGGGATTACCTGTACATCCCGCTCGGCGGCAACCGCCACGGAGAATGGCGCACCTACGTCAACCTGTCGGTGGTGATGTTGCTGGGGGGGCTGTGGCACGGCGCCAGCTGGAATTTCGTGCTCTGGGGCGCCCTTCACGGCGGCATGCTGGCGTTCGAGCGGTCCCAGGAGGCGCGCCGGCGACGCGCGCGCATCGACCGCGTCGCCACCGCGGGTGGTACGGCTGGTGCCGTTGACGGCGGCGTGCCGCCGCGGCAGCGGTGGCGCTTCCCGCGACCGGTGCGGGTGGGACTGACGTTCCTGATCGTCTGCCTGGGGTGGGTGTTCTTCCGCGCCAAGACGCTGGGGCAGGCCGTGACCTACTGCTGGTCGCTGATCGGTGGCGCCGCCCTGCTTGGCGGCGGTACCGCCGCGGCCGCCCCGGGGGGGCAGGCACTGGCGGGGGCGCTATATACGCGGTACCACGTGAGCAGCTTCATCCTCGCGGCATTGCTGGTCTGGGCGGCCCCCAACACCTGGAGCTTCACCAGTCGTCTCTCGGCGCCGCGCGCGGTGTGCACGGTGGGCCTGCTGGCGCTGTCTATCCTGCTGATGTGGACCCAGAGTACGAACCCGTTCCTCTATTTCCAGTTCTGACATGGCCTCCCCTCCCTTCGTCACCCCCACCATCACCGCGGCGCCCATCGGTGCGCCAGGACGCGGCGGTCCGACCGATCCTTCTCACGATGAAGAGTTGCGGCGCGGGATTCTGCACACTGCCGTCAGCCGCCGCGTGGCCGCCCTGCTCGCCGGCATATTCTTGTTGATCATCTACGCGGTGCCGCTGGCGCAGGTCGCGCTGGAGAAGCTCAAGGGAGATGAATCGGTGTTGCCCGATCTTTTCAGGCGCTGGCCCACCCAGGAGACCATCAAGCAGTTCGAGGAAGATCTGGAGAAGGCCTCTTACGCTCGCGAGGCCGTGCGACCCCAGCTGCAGGACGCCCTGAGCAGGTTCGGTCGCTTCGGAAACACCAAGGCGGTGATCGGACGCGACGGATGGCTGTTCTATCAACCGGGCGTGGCGGCCGTCGGTGGGCCGCCGCTGCTAGACCCGGCCATTCTGAGCAGTCGCGCCAAGGCGGCCCGAGATGCTGGCGGCGACGTGTTGTACCCCGATCCGCGACCGGCCATTCGGGCGTTCCGTGACTACCTGGCCACCCGCGACATCGCGCTGGTGATCTTCCCGGTGCCGGACAAGGCCGGTCTTCAGCCCGCGCAGCTGCACGGCCGGGTCAGTATCGCTCGTTCGCCCGGTGACGGAGGAGCGGGAATGCTTCCCGGACGCAACCCCGACCAGGCGCGCCTGATGGCGGAACTGGAAGCAGCCGGCGTACTGGTGTTCGACCCCACACCTCAGCGGTTGGATCCCGCGGCGGCCCCGCGCTTTCTCCAGCAGGACACACACTGGACCCCTGAATGGATGAAGGAGGTGGCGCACGATCTGGCCACGTTCTTGGAGAAGCGGGTTTCCCTCGACAGCGTCACGCCGCCCCGCCAGTGGGCATCGACCGTCAGCCGGGTCTCCCGCGTCGGCGACCTTGTTGACATGCTGGGTTTGCCACCAGGCCAAACGCTGTTTCCCGCGCAGACGATCACCATCGAGGAGGTGCACGCCGCCGATGGCACCCCCTTCGAGCCAAACCCCAGCGCCGCGGTGTTGCTGCTGGGAGACAGTTTTTGCAACGTGTTCACGCTGGGCCAGATGGGATGGGGAGAAGCAGCGGGACTGGCGCCGCATCTCGCGCGGGCGCTGCGCGCGGACGTCGATGTCATCGCGCAGAACGACGCGGGCGCCTTCGCCACCCGTCAACTGCTGTGGAACGAGCTGTCCAATCCGGAACCTGGCAAGCCCGATCGGCTGGCGGGCAAGAAGGTGGTGGTCTGGGAGTTCGCGTCGCGCGAGCTGGCGGTCGGAAACTGGAAGCTGCTGCGTTGGCCGGCGGCGCCAGCGGATGCCTTGCCTGGGAATCCACCAGGGGGAGCCCCGTGACCGCGCCCGCATCCACCAGCGGCCGATGGGTGCTGGTCACCGGTGCGGCAGGCGAGCTGGGATCGCGGCTGGTCAAGCGGCTTCGCGACGATGGCTGGCTGGTGCGGGGACTGGTCCTGCCGGGCGATCCCCTGGCGGCACGACTGGCGGGGCTGGGCGCCGAGGTGGTGACGGGCGACGTGCGCGCTCCACGAACCCTGGACCGGGCCGTGAGCGACGTGGACACCGTGTTCCATGTAGCGGCCGTGATCCTGGCGTCGGAGGCCGCTGTTTTGGACCAGGTGAACCGGCAAGGGACGGCGAACATGCTGGCGGCGTCGGTGGCGGCGGGGGTTCGTCACTTCGTCTACGTCTCGTCGGCGTCGGTGACCTATCCGCGGTTGACTCCGTATGGGCGGTCCAAGCTGGCAGCCGAGGAGCTGGTCCGCGCCGAGCCCGCTCTGGTCCACACCATCGTGAGACCGACGCTGGTCTACGATCGGGACGGCGGCGAGGAGTTCATGATGTTCGTTCGTTTCCTGGAACGTTTTCCGGTGGTGCCGTTCATCGGACCGGGAACAGCGCGCAAGAGTCCGGTTGCGTCGAGCGATGTCGTGGAAGGTCTGGCGCGCATCGCCGGCAATCCGCTGGCCGCCGGCAGGACCTACAACCTGAGCGGTGGCGAAAGCATCACCCTGGAGGAACTGGGCAAACTGGTGCTGGGCCTGCGCGGGCGCGCCCGACCTTTTGTGCACTTGCCGGTGTGGGCCTGCCGCGTCCTGGCCGCACTGCTGTCGCTGGTCATGAAGAAGCCGCCCCTTACCCAATACGGGGTGACCGGGTTCATCAACCATGCCGATCTCGATTGCGCCGCAGCGACCCGCGACCTCGGTTATCGGCCGGTCGGAGCACGGGCAGGCATCGCCCGGTGCTTCCCCAACGTTTTTACGGACAACACCGCCACCGTTCACAGGAGAGCATCATGATCGCGCCGCGTCACCGTTCCATGGTTCTGTCACCTGTTCGCACTCTGCTGGCCCTCGCCTTCGCCGCGTGGGGGTGGGGTTGTGCCACGGTCGGCGCCGGACCGCCGAGTGGCAGCGAGGAGAAGCCTGACGACGCCGAGCAGAAGGCCATGACCGCGCTGGGCGAGGCGGTGAAGGGACAGATCGTCTGGTCGAGCTCGCGGCTGGGAAATCACGACCTGTTCGTGATGAACACCGACGGGTCAAATATTCGCCCGATCACCAAGGGTGAAAACGTGGATTGGTTTCCGCGCTTCGCGCCCGACGGCGCCCGCATCCTGTTCACCCGCAGCAAGAAGGGGTGGGTGTTCGAGCGAGACGCCAACACCGACGGCAAGTGGGACATCTTCACGGTCACCCCCGAAGGAAAAGACGAGACCAAGGTGGTCGACAACGCCAGCTGGGGGAGCTGGGTGTCCAACGACGAGATCGTCTACGCGCGCAACACCCGCATCTACAAGAGAGCGCTGGCGGGCGGCGAGGAGACTTTGCTGGTTGACAGCAGCACCGTGCCGGACCTGGACAGCGCGCTGATGCAGCAGCCGGAGATGTCCAGGGACGGACGGTACATCGCCATCACCCTGCGCGGTTCAAAGCGCGAAACGGGGATCTGGAACGTGAAAAAGAAGACCTGGACCCGCACGGGCGAAGGCTGCCAGATCAACTGGGCGCCCACGGGAGATGAGATCTACTGGGTCCACCCCACTGGCAACGGGGGAAGCCGGGTGTTGCACATGGCCGTCAAGGGCGGAAAGCCCGCCAGCAGCGACGCCGAAGCTGACAGCCTCGCGCTGATTGACATTCCGGGGCGCCGGTCGCACGAATATTTCCCTCAGCTCTCGGCCGATGGAAAGTGGCTGGTGTGGGCCGCCACCCAGCGCGGACATGACCACGACATCGCCGACTACGAGATCTA
>JBDSME010000182.1:0-3019 GCA_039916065.1 Polyangia bacterium | reverse complement strand
GCAGCACCAGCGCGGGCCTGCCGCGGCTGCACCTGCATGCCGCCGCGGTGCGGTTTCGCCATCCAGTCACCGGTGCCATTCTGGAAATCTCCGCGCCCGCTCCAGACTGGGCCCGCCGCGAACTGTTCACGCCTCTCGAATAGAGATTCGCCGACGCCGGTATTGGATGCCTTGCTCGATCAAAAGCTAGACGTTTAAGGCAAATTCCGAAATGGCGAAGGAGGTGCCAGAGCGAGCTCTGCGAGCGCGTCCAAGGACGGGGAGGTGCGGCTTTGCCGCGCCGGCGCCGACGGCAGATCCGTCGGGAGGGGCCTGCGGGGAGGGGGCCGCCCCTTCCCGCGAGCGCCGAAGGCGCGTTAGATTCCGTGGATGGCCCGCGCCATCGTCATTCAGCACGTCGCCATGGAGGGGCCGGCGCGCATCGCGGGGCTGTGCGCGGAGCGAGACATCTCCGTGGAGGTACGCCACGTTCATGCGGGTGACGCCGTTCCGGCGGAGCTGGGGCGCGACGAGATCCTGGTGGTGATGGGGGGAGGGATGGGGGTCGGCGATCTGGGAGATCCCCGCTACCCGTTCTTGCAGGCGGAGGTGACCCTCCTCGAACGGGTGCTGGCCGATGGGGGCGCCGTCCTGGGCGTGTGTCTGGGCGCGCAGTTGCTGGCTCACGCGGCGGGAGCGCGTGTCTACCCGAATGTGGCGCGAGACGCCGGCGGACGCGAACACCGAGTCCTTGAGGTGGGCTGGGGACCGGTGACGTACCTCTTGGGTGGTCAGGGCGGGGCGGCGGCAACCCAGCGCGGCGAGGACGCGGCTGACGACCCCGCGCTGGCTGGGTTGGCGCGACAGGAGATGGTCTTGCACTGGCACGGCGACACCTTCGATCTGCCGCCGCGGGCGGTGCACCTGGCGTCGACCGCACTTTGTGCCCACCAGGCCTTTCGCCTCGGCACGCGGGTGTTCGGATTGCAGTTTCACCTGGAGGCCGATGCCGAGGTGGCGCGGCGCTGGGCGGTGGAGGACGCCGCGTTCGTGCGAGCGGCGCGCGGTGCGGACGGCGTGGCGCTGGTGCTGGCCGAGACCGAACGACACGCCGCCGCCGCGCGCGCCGCCGGCGATCGCCTGATTCGCAACATCCTCGATTCCATGCTCCGCCCGCGACAGTCACGGTTGCACGGCGGCGCAGGACCGGCATAGTACGTGCTCCATGGCCAAGCCCAACCCGCAGACCTTCAAGCTCGGACTGGTGCAAATGCGCTGCTCCGCCGATCCGGCGGACAATCTGGCGCGTGCGGTGACCAAGGTAGGGGAGGCAGCGGGACGCGGCGCACAGATCGTTTGCCTACCGGAGCTGTTTCGCAGCCGTTACTTCTGCCAGAGCGAAGAGCACGGTAACTTCGATCTGGCGGAGTCCATTCCTGGACCAAGCACGGCCGCGCTGGGTGAGGTGGCCCGCGAGAAGAACGTGGTGATCATCGCATCATTGTTCGAACGGAGGGCGGCGGGTCTTTATCACAACACCGCCGTCACGCTGGACGGCAGCGGCGCGGTGGCGGCGACGTACCGCAAGATGCACATCCCGGACGACCCTCTCTACTATGAAAAGTTCTATTTCACGCCGGGCGACCTGGGCTTCTCCGCGGTGGACACCCAGGTGGGCCGTGTGGGCACCCTGGTCTGCTGGGATCAGTGGTACCCCGAGGGGGCCAGGTTGACGGCGCTGGCCGGCGCCGACGTGCTGTTCTATCCCACAGCCATCGGCTGGCACCCTTCAGAGAAGGCGGAGTTCGGCGCCGCGCAGGCGGACGCCTGGAAGACAATCCAGCGGTCGCATGCCATCGCCAACGGCGTGTACGTGGCGGCGGTCAATCGTGTGGGGCACGAACCGCCCCCCGGGAAGGACACGGACGATTCGGCCCCGGGCGCCAAGGAAGGCGGCATTGAATTCTGGGGCGGCTCGTTCGTGAGCGATCCCTTCGGCGTGGTGCTCGCGGAGGCATCACGCACTGAGGAAGAGATCCTGATCGTCGAGTGCGATCGCCGGCATCAGGAGACGGTGCGGCGACACTGGCCGTTCTTACGCGACCGGCGCATCGATTCGTACGGCGCCATCACCCGCCGCTTCAACGATTGATGGCCCGCCCTGTTCCTGCTGTTCCTGCTGCTGACGCCGGCTCCGCCGCGCCCGGGGCCAGCCCAACCGCGCTTGGCTATCGCATGCCGGCCGAGTGGGAACGGCACCACGCCACCTGGATAGCCTGGCCGCACCAGCCGCGGGACTGGCCCGGCAAGCTGGCCCCCATCCCATGGGTGTACGGTGAATTCGTGCGCCACCTGGTGCAGGGCGAACGCGCGCGCATCCTGGTGGACGACGCCGCCACCGAGACGCGGGCGCGATCGGTTCTGGAAAGGGTGGGAGTTTCCCGGGGACAGGTGGATTTTTACCGCGTGCCGACCGATCGGAGCTGGACCCGAGACACATGTCCGATCTTCGTGCGCCGCGATGAGGACGGGGCGATAGCGATCACCGACTGGAAATTCAACGGTTGGGCCAAATACCCCGATCACCGACGCGACGACGCCGTGCCGGCACGGCTGGCCAGCCGCCTAAAAATGCGTCGGTTCGTGCCCATGACTGCTCCGGCGCCGGTGGCGTCAACCCCGTTGACCGTTCGTGGCGGAGCACGGGCCCGGGCCCGTCAGGTGGTGCTGGAGGGAGGCAGCATCGACGTGGATGGTGCGGGTACGTTGCTGACCACCGAGGAGTGCCTGCTGAGCCCCGTACAGGCACGCAATCCGGAGCTGTCGCGCGAGGAGCTGGAACGGGTGCTGAGCGACTATCTGGGCGTGCGTAAAATCCTGTGGCTGGGTCGTGGTATCGCCGGCGACGACACCCACGGACACGTGGATGATCTGGCGCGGTTCGTGGGACCACGCACGGTGGTGCTGGCGCAGGAATCGAATCCCGCCGACGAGAACCACGCCGCCCTCGCCGAGAACCGCGAGCGCTTGTCGGGCATGA
>JBDSME010000181.1:0-5103 GCA_039916065.1 Polyangia bacterium | reverse complement strand
GTGGTTTGATCAGCGATCAACATCAGCTGGGCCTCCCACGGCACGCCGGTCAGCTCGGCGACCTTCTTTTCCTTGCGCGCGTGCTTCTCCAGAACGTCCACCAGCGGGGTGATGTAGTAGCCATTTTCCCCGTCACGTTTTACCGCGGGATCGACCTTGCCGCCGGTGATGGGGGCGATGCCATCGCCTTCCACCAGGATGACCTTCTTGGTCACCGTCAAGGAGATGGCCTCCTTGGGCTTGAGCTGGGTGGACGACCGCGGCACCTGCAGGTTGGAATCGAAGGTTATGGTCGATGACGTGCTGGCAAATGACTTGAGGAGGAACACCAGGATGATGGTCATCATGTCCATCATGGGGGTGATGTTCAGGTCCTTGATGACCTCCGGCTCCGCCAGCTTGCGCGCGAAGGAGCGAATGGCCTTCTTGCCGGCCAGCCGGCTCATGTTCTGATCCATCAGAGAATACCCGCCGAGAAGGCCACGTCGGGGAACAGCACCTTGCCCGCCTCGTCCTGCCTCATGGCGTCCAAGGTGGCGACCACGATGTCATAGGAGGTGCTGGCGTCAGCGTTGAAGTTCACCTTGGTCTCGGTGGCGTTGTCAGGCGAAGACTTGATCTCCACCAGCTTCTTGGTGAGCACGACGTAGTCGTACTGGCCGTTGGACAGCTTCGGGATTACCGGCAACACACCACCCGAAGCGGCGATGGTGAAACCACTGGCGCCCACGCTGACGGTCAAATTGAGCGGCGGCTTGTCCGGCTTGTCGTCGCTGGAAGCCCCTCCGGCGCTGGAGAGCGCTGGGACGCTGACGTTCACGTTGCCGAGCGCAACCTGGTTCACCACGGAGGCGAGGAGGAAGATGATGATGTTGGTAACGATATCCATGTACGGCACGAGGTTGATCTCGCCCGTCTCCTCTTCGAGCTCCTCGTTGTGTTCCTTCATCCGGCGCATTGCCGCGCGGACTTGGCCTCTGGTCATTGCCGTCCCTCTCGCGTCATCCGGTTTCCGGTTTTGAGAACCACAATACGAACCGCTCCCTGATCGACTACCCGCTCTAGGCTTTGCCCGAGCCCTGCGCGGACTCCGCCAGCAGGTTCTCTAGCTTGAGCGCGAACGCTTCCAGATCACCCACCTGCTTCTTGGAAGCCGACGAGAGCACGGCGTGCGCAATGATACAGGTCACGGCGATGCCGAGGCCCATGGCGGTGTTGTTGAGTGCCTCGGAGATACCCTTGGCCAGCAGTGCGGACCTTTCTTCCGGCTTGGCCGCGGAGACGGCGCCGAAGGCGCGAATCAAACCGACGACCGTGCCGAGCAGACCGACCAGGGTGGCGATGTTGGCAATGGACCAGAGGATCTGCACCCGCTTCTTCAACAGGGGCGTCACGTCCACCAGCGTCTCCTCGATGGCCTGGGCCACGGCGATCTCACCCCGGTGCGTGCGCTGCAATCCGGCGCGCGCGACCTGCGCCACGGGCGCCTCGGTGGCCGAGCAAAGCTTGACGGCGCGATCGATGTTGTTCGCGAGGACCAGCTTCCGGATCTGCTCGAGGAAGGCCCGGGCATTCACAGACCCCTTGCCAAGGAAGAAGATGGCTCGATCCACGATCATCGCCAAGGCGATGATGGACACCACCAGATTGACGTACATCAGGGTGCCACCTTGCTCTAGGAACTGGGCAAGTCCTTGCATCTAAGTCCTCCGCGTGCGCCGTGCGCCGCATGCTGCCTGTGGATAATGGAAATACGGTTTATTGACTTACTGGCTGGGTACTTATCGGCCAATGGGTCTGGCCTCGGGCCTCGTATCTTATAGACGTGTCCTGGGGTGTCAAGAATCGGTGGGCTAGATATCGGTGTTTTACGTTGTGTTTTTAATGGCTGGGCTGGCAGAATTTTTGGCATCGCTCGACGCGGTTGACAATTGTTTGCTGGGGTCGTTTGGGCTGTTGGGGCCCGTATGTATGACGACGTCGGATAGCTCGGGGTAGGCCGTCCTCAAGGTTTGTTCGATCTTGGTGGCCAGCAGATGAGCATCAAGGACGCTCATCGACGGATCGACCGCGAC
This sequence comes from Polyangia bacterium, assembly GCA_039916065.1. Taxonomy (GTDB): domain Bacteria; phylum Myxococcota_A; class Polyangia; order Fen-1088; family Fen-1088; genus FEN-1088. Next base: position 3,028 of record JBDSME010000181.1, on the reverse strand, counting down.
ATGTAGATCAAGTTGCACGGCATTTCGCAATCCGCGGCTCCGCACCCGGCCCACGTCGACGTCGCAAGCTTGGGAAACCGTGCCGGCGAGCTGCGCGACCCGTTTCGGATCCAGAACAGCGGCGTCAATCAAGGTCGGGACGTTGTCGCGAAAGACGATCCAGGCGGCTCGGCCGACCATGAACACCACGAACATTGCGCCCAGCGGGTCGGCCCAACGCAGTCCCAGCCGAACGCCGATGAATGCCAGCACCACGGCCGCGGACGCGTACAGGTCAGAGCGGGTGTGCTGGGCATCCGCACACAGCAGGGGGCTGCCCAGGGCGTGCCCGCGCTGCTCTTCGTAGCGGGTGACGAAGAAGTTGATGACCATGGTGGCGCCCACGATTCCGAAGCCCCACCAGCCAATCTGAACTCCCGGGTGCTGCGCCCCCGGTTGCTGGGGTCCCGGGTGCTGCGTCCCGGACAGCCCCCCGGCCCCGGCGGCGGCGGCGCTCAGGGAACGCACGGCGGCGGCCGTCATCTCGGAGAGGCCAATCACGATCAGAACCCCGATTCCCAGGGCGGCCACGATCTCCATCTTGCGCCGTCCGTAGGGGTGGCGTTCGTCCGCGGGCGCCTGGGACCAGCGCAGGCTGAACAGGGCCAGGATGTTCGACGACGCGTCCAGGGCGGCGTGGATGGCGTCCGTCCCCAGAGCCAGCGAGCCCGACCAGTAGCCATAACCCCCCTTCGCGATCGCCACCGCCAGGTTCAGGACCAAGGTGACGATGAAGACCCGCCTCACGGCTCGCGCGGCGACGTTTCCTGGAACGGGAGCGTGCAGGTGCTGATGGGAGCTGGTCATCGACAGACGTTCCATCGTACCGCGTTTATTGAACGATCAAGGGGCGACGGGAGGCCTTGTCCACGGGCTGCGAGGACTGCAACGGGCTGGCGCGGGACGGGGAGCCACCCCGGCGCACCGAAAAAAGCCGGGGCGGCCATCGCCACCCCGGCTGTGCCACCCCGGCGGTGCTCCTTCAGCGGGAGGCCTGGGCCCTCTTCTTGGAGGCCGCCGCTGCTGCCGCGGTGGCACCCTTGACGATGCGGTCAACATCCTTGCGGAACTGGGGCTCATCGACCTGCATACCGTTCAGCAGCGTGCTGAGATCCCGGGTGAGGGAGGCCATCGCGATCGCTTCGTTGACCTCCGCCTCACTGGCACCATTAAGCTTGGCGAACTCGGTGTGTGCGATGACGCAGAAACGGCAAGGGATCTGGGAAGCCACGGCCAGTCCCATCAGCTCCTTGGTCTTCCCCGACGAGGCGGTCGCAGGATTGAGCTGCACGTCGCGCATCTGCCGCCAGGCTCCGGCGCGAGCGACGTCGGGGAATCGCTTCAAGAATTCAGGAGCGTAGCCGAGCGACTGCGTGATCTCGGCCAGGGCGGTCTGTCCATCCACGACGGAGATGGGCTTGGCGGGCGCGGCCTTGCTGGCCGAGGCCTGCTTCACGTTCGAGACGATCTTGGCGATCTCCCCGCGGAACTTGGCCTCGTCAGTCTGGATGCCGTTCAGGTAGGTGCTCCAGTGCCTGGTCAGGGCGGCCATGGCCACCGCCTCGCCGATCTCGCTGTCGCTGGCGCCATTCAGCCGGGCGAACTCGGTGTGGGCCACGATGCAGTAGCGGCAGGGGACCTGAGCGGCCACCGCCAGCCCGATCAGCTCCTTGGAGCGGCCGGTCAGGGCGGTACTGGGATTGAGCTGCAGCGACTTCATCTCGTCCCAGGCGCCGGGCAGGATGCCTTCAGGGAACTTCAGAAAGAACTGCGGTACGAATCCCAGCGTCCTGGCGATGTCGGCGCGGGCGGCGTCCCCGGCCGGGTTGGTGGTCTGCTTGCTGTTTTGCGTTCCCGCCGGTTCAGCCGTTTTTGCTTGGGCCCGCGTGGGGGGTAATGCGCCGAGCAGGACGAGGGCGAGTGAACTGGTGAGGATGATGGTCTTGTTCTTCATGACGGCTCCTTTTTCGCTGTGCGGTTGACTTGTTTGTGAGGTCGCTCCGACACCGACAAGGCGTGACCAATGGGGGAACGTCCCGTTCCGCCTTTTGGCGCGGCGGGGCGGGGAACGATCACCGTCAGGCGATGGCTGCGTGCCACCGAAGGCGCCAGGTTGGCCAGCATCGGGCTGAGCCGGTCAGCCTGTTCCACCAGTTCGCGAACGGTGGCCTCCGGTTCGGGGCTGACGATGGCCACGTGGAACCACACCCGCTCCCAGCCCACCGCGACGTCCGCGGCCATTCCCATCGTCCCGCGCAGGTCATAGGCGCAGACGATCTCGATATCGACCGAGTCGATGCGTAACCCGCGTCGCGCCGCCCACACCCGGTAACCGCTGGCCAGGCTGGCGGCCAGGCTGGCCAGCATGAGCTGCCCGGGGTCCGGCCCGGTACCGGTGCCGCCCTCCGCCTCCGGGTGGTCAACCCGCACCATGCGGTCCTCATGGTGTATGTCGCAGGCGAGCCCCTCCGCCATGTGCAGGCAGGCCTGTCCCGCGGCCCGTGCGAACGAGGGGCGGCGGCTGATCACGTCGGCCTTGCGGTCATGGAGCTCCTTCAAGGCGGAGGAGCTCATGGGGGTGGCGGGCATCTGGACCTCCTGGTGTTCCCAGGAGGCGTGACGTTCGACGGAACGTCGTTCCCTTCCCCGTCCCCCTGCTTCCCCTTGAAGTCGGAGGCCGGGGGCGGTAACAAGCTGACGTGAGCAACCGAGTCTTCAACTTCAGCGCAGGGCCGGCCATGCTGCCGGTCGAGGTATTGGAAGCGTCCGCCAAGGCCCTGGTCGATTTTCAGGGCAAAGGTTTTGGCATCGCGGAATGCAGTCACCGCGGCAAGGAGTTCGACGGTGTGCTGGACGAGGCCATCAGCCGCTGCCGCAAGCTGCTGGATATTCCGGAGACCCACGACGTCCTGTTCCTGCAGGGCGGGGCCACCCAGCTCTTCAACACCATCCCCATGAACTTCCTGAGCGGGGGGGCCGACTACGTGGT
>JBDSME010000180.1:0-5053 GCA_039916065.1 Polyangia bacterium | reverse complement strand
GTGCGACTGCAGTGACGGCAGCGCGGGCGTGAAGCCGGGGCCCGACTGCGGCGGAATGCCGAACAACGACACCGCCTATGGGGGTTGCACCACCATGTGCAAGTTCGGCCCCTTCTGCGGCGACAACGTGAAGAACGGGACTGAACAGTGCGATCTGGGCAAGAACAACGGCGCGCCTTACGGCCAGAAGGACGGTTGCACCAAGGGCTGCACCGTCCCTCACTACTGCGGCGACTCGATGGTCGACACCGCCAACGGCGAGAAGTGCGATCAGGGCACGGAGATCAACGGCACGGACAGCTCGCTGTGCGATTCCATGTGCCAGGTCAGGATTCGCTGATCCTGGGGGCCCGGGGATGTTCCGTCTGTCAGGTGTGCGGGCCGTAGTATTCGGGCTCGGCTCCCGGGCGCCACTTGATGTTGCAGCCGATGCTGGCGCGTTGCTCGGGTGATGGGGTCTGGCCGTTCAGCGTCGCCCGCAACGCATCGCGCAGGTCGCGACCGGTGACCGGTTTGTCGTTCTTGGGTCGGCTGTCGTCGAATTGTCCCCGGTAGACCAGTCTTCCCGTCGCGTCGAACAGATAGAAGTCAGGAGTGCAGGCGGCGTGAAATTGCTTCGCCACGGTCTGCTTTTCGTCGAGCAGGTAAGGAAAAACGTAGCCGTTTTCTCGCGCCTCCATCGCCATGGGGCCCGGGCCGTCCTGGGGATAGGCCTGGATGTCATTCGAGCTGATGGCGACCATTGCCACGCCCAGCGTCGCGGCGTCGCGTCCGAATGCCACCAGCGCGCTCTGGATGTGTTTCACGTAGGGGCAGTGATTGCAGATGAACGCCACCACCGCCGGCTTGCCAGCCAGGGACGAAGAGGCGACCGGCTGGCCAGTGACCACGTCGGGCAGGGTGAACGAAGGCAGGGGAGTTCCGAGGGGAAGCATCTGAGACGGGGTCGCGGCCATGGTGTCCTCCAGAGTGAATCACGTGCATACGGCGCGCTGCGCATTCGCGCAACTGCCCCGGGCGTTCGCGGGAACCAGTACCGGACGCGAGACACGGGCTCAGGAAGATTGGCGCAAGCGGCGCAGCTCGTCGGCGACTTCGGCGGCGCCGGGGTCGAGCTCCAGTAGCTTTTCGAACTCCGCCACGGCCAGATCCGGCTGTCCCGACTGCGCGTAGAAGTAGCCGAGGTAATAGCGGGCGCGGCGGCTCTTCGGGTCGAGCTGGATGGCCCGCCGCAGCTCGGCCAGGGCGGCGCGGCCGGCTCTGGCATCGGCGGGGGCTTCGCGAAAGAGGGACCATCCCAGGGCGGCCCGGAAGTCCGCCTGCTCGGGAGACATGCGCGCCGCCTGACGAAACGATTCCACCGCCTCCCGGTGGCGGTTGGCACGCAGGTGCTGCATCCCGGTGTCGAAGAGCTCCTTGGCGGCGCCCCCACTGTTGTCGGTGCCTGTGGACGTGCTGCCCGGTATCGGACCGGACACGGCATCATTGGGCCGTTGCTTCTCCAGCCGCGCGGCGTAAGCACGGCGCCGGGTGACGTCACGCAACACCCGATGGGCTTCTCCCAACCGTTCGAAGATCTCCTGGGCCAGGCGGCGGTCCTCGTCCGGCCGCTGGCGGTAGCGGTCGGGATGAAAGCTGCGTGCCAGCGCTTCGTAGGCCTGATCGATCACCTCGGTCGAATCGTCAGCCCGCACGCCCAGCGCCCAGTAGTGGTTCTGGGACCGCACCGTCTGGGCAACCAGTCCCAGCTGGGTCACCGAGAGGGGGGCCACCGTATCCGGCACGGACGCAGGGCCTTCCGTTGCATCGACGGACGGGGTGGGGGTGGGGGGGGCGACCCGGCGCGCGGGCGAATCCGCCGGCTCGATCATTCCCGCCTGGGACAGCGCCACCAGCAACAGGCGGGCGCTGTCAGGCGGAATGCGCGCTGATCCGATCACCGTCTCCAGCCGGGTGCGTCCGTCGATCTCGCGGATGAACTGCTGCTCGGTCGGATCGGCAGTCACCTCCTGCAGGCGCAACACCGGATCCGGGCTGAGGGCCACGTATTTCCCTGCATAAGCGTCCAGAACCGTCTGTTGCCGCGCCCGATCGTAGTGGCGGCGAATTCCCTCCAGGATCATCGCCGCCGGCGAACGATTCAGCCCGACTGCCAACCCTACTACCGGCCGCGGGGCCACGCCGTGGGCCGCCTCGTCCTCCTTGAACATGTACTGGCCGTCGGGCCAGGCGAAGATCTCGAACAGCTTGGCCTCGACCTGTTCCACCAGGGCGCGCGACAGGTTGTACGGCGAGAGCACGCCCATCTCGACCAGGATTTCACCCTGGTGGCGCTTCTCGGCCTTCATTCGCCGCAGTGAATCCTGCAGGGCCTCATTGGAGATCAAGCGCTGCTGCAACAGGATCTGACCCAGGCACTCGCCGAGGACGTTCGAGCGCACCGACACCGGATAGCCGTCGACGAAGGAAACAATCTTCTTGGTGTTGTCACGCATCAGCAGCAATGACCCGGTCTTGCGTGCCGCGAACAATCGTTGCAGGAGCCGCGCGAAAGGCGTCCGCTTCAGCGTTCCGCGCTGATCGGCGTCTGCGTTCTCCACCAGGGTGCGCGCGGTGCGCTCCACGTCGCGCTTCTCTCGCCGCTGCGCCGGATCGCTGGCGGCGCTGGGGATGGGGGTGCCGTTGACTGATCGCTCGGGGTCCAGTTGGTGAGGTGCAGTGGCAGCGTCAACGTGCGCCTCCACCACCACGCCGCCGGCGACAGCGATGTCCAGCCGATCCCGCAGGTCCGACAGCTCCGCGGGCGCGATCAGATACGACGCCGGAGCATAACGGCGCATCACCTCGGTGCGGTGGGCAGCCCCGCGGTGGCGGCGGCTGGCCACGAACAGGATCGGGATAGAGCGCGTCTCGGGATCGCGCCGCAGGTCGTCCGCCAGAACGAACCCTGGCCCATCCGCCAGGCTGGTGTCGAGGACCAGGGCATCGGGCGTGCGTACCGCGATGCTGCGCTTGGCCCAAGACCCTTCGGTCTCGGCGGCGATCTCGTATCGACTGGCCCGCAGTGCATCGCCTATGCGGCGCTGTAGATCGGGGTCACTTTCCACGACCAGCACGTAGCCGCTCATCGAAAGTATTTATACCGCGAATCGGCGATGTGGATCGACAAGACTGCGCGCATAGACAGACCGCGGGCCGTGGTTTAATTACGCGGGCGACCGACGTGTGGGATACGACGCCGCGCCTGGTGGTGGCGAGACTGGCGGCGCGGCCCCGACCGGCAGCGATGTGGCGACGACAAGGGAAGGCAAAAAATGCGAAACCAATCCAAAAAAGGCAAAAAGGGGAAGAGCAACGGCAAGCCGGACCGGCCATCATCGGGGGCGGGCATCGCCTGCGTGGTGCTGGCGGCGGGGCAGGGGACCCGGATGCAATCCTCCCGGGCCAAGGTGTTGCACGAGCTGCTGGGCCGACCGATGGTTGCTTACCCCATCGAGCTGGCGCGGACCCTGCGCGCTGCCCCCATCGTCGCGGTGCTGGGTCATCAACGTGCGGCGGTGGAGGCGTCCTTGCAGCGCCGGTTCGGGTCGCAAGAGATCTCCGTGGTCGAGCAGACCGAACAGAAGGGCACCGGACACGCCCTGCGCATGGCCTTGCCGGCGCTGAGAGACGCGCGCGGAATCTTGCTGGTCCTCTATGGAGACGTACCGCTGTTGCGGCGCGAAACCCTGACGGCGCTGGTGTCCACCGCCCGCCGGGGCGGCTGCCTGGCGCTGGTGACCACGAGCCCACCCGATGCCACGGGATATGGGCGCATCGTTCGTGACCGCGCCGGTCTGGTTGAGTCTGTGGTCGAGCAGAAGGACGCCACCGCCGAACAGCGGGAGCTTGGCGAGGTGAACGCCGGGATCTACGCCGCGCCGGTGCAGTTCTTCCGGGAAGCCCTTTCTCGCCTGGTGCCCAAGAACGCCGCTGGCGAGTACTACCTGACCGACATAGTGGCCCAGGCCGCGCGCACCATCGGCGTCAAGGCGGTGGACGCCGACTTTCGCGATGTCTCCGGAGTCAACGATCGCCGCCAGCTCATTGATGCCGAGGCGGTGTTGCGCGCCCGGGTCAACGGCCGCTGGATGCTGAAGGCGACGTTGCGTGACCCGTCGTCCACCGTGATCGAGCCCGACGTGGTGGTGGGAGCGGACGCGGAGATCGGACGCGGCGTGGCCTTGCGCGGCCGCACCCGCATTGGTCGCGGAGCGCGCATAGGCGATGGCGCCATCCTGATCGACACGGAGGTTGGCGCGGACGCCGAGGTGCGGCCGTACACGGTGGCGACCGAGGCCATCATCGGACGGGCGGCGCTGGTGGGTCCCTTCTCGCATCTGCGGCCCGGCGCCGACCTGGGCGCCGAATCGCATGTGGGAAATTTCGTGGAACTGAAGAAGACCAAGCTGGGCGAGGGGAGCAAGGCCAACCACCTGACTTACCTTGGCGATTCGGTGATCGGGCGCAAGGTCAACATCGGCGCGGGCACCATCACCTGCAACTACAACGGCTACGAAAAGTCGCAAACGGTGATCGAGGATGGCGCCTTCATCGGCTCCGATACGCAACTGGTGGCGCCGGTGCGGGTGGGGCGGAGGGCCATCGTCGCGGCCGGAACCACCGTCACCACCGACGTTGCCGCCGGGGCCCTGGCCATTTCTCGCGTCGCGCAGGTGGCGAAGCCGGGCTACGCCGACCGTCTGGCCGAGCGTTACGGCGGCGGTCGGGACAAATCGCGCCGGTGAATCAGCGCGCGGTGGTTGGCCACGACCCGAGCTGCCCATTTGACAGCATCGCGTCGGGGCCCCAATCATGAACATTCCCAGGAGGAATTCATGGCTTTGTCCATTAAGGCATATTTCGATCAGAAGGTCCCGGCCGCGCTGGCCGCCCACCCCGAACGAGCGAAGGACGTGGCGGCCGTCTACCTGTTCAAGATCGCGGGCGCCGACGGCGGCACCTGGACGGTGGACCTGGTGTCCACCCCGCCCACCTGTGTCCCGGGGGAGGT
>JBDSME010000179.1:0-2518 GCA_039916065.1 Polyangia bacterium | reverse complement strand
CGGCTGGCGATAGCGTGGTGGTGATGCGCAGCCCTTGCGCGCCGTGAAAGGGTTTGCTGGTCTCCACCTTGATGGCGCCCCCGATGATCTGCGTCGTCCAGTTCGGGGCCAGGCTGCCGCCCAGCGCATAGCCCTCGAAGTCGTCGCAGACCAACGCGCCGGGCGGACAGTCGGACGGACGATGATCTTTCTCGACGAGGGCGTCGGTCGTGATCGGCGCGTCGGCGGCGTCGACCTGGCCGCCAGTTCCAGCGCTGGCGTCGACCTGGCCGCCGGTTTCAGCGCTGGCGTCGACCTGGCCGCCGCTTCCAGCGCTGGCGTCAACCTGGCCGCCGCTTCCAGCGCTGGCGTCGACGGTCGTAGCTCCTCCGCTGCTGCCGCCGCCGCTGCCGCCGCCTCCACCGCCGCCACCACCACTGTCGCCGGTCGCGCCGCCGGCGCCGCCCGTCCTGGACGGCACCGCCCCAACGCCGCCGCAGGCCGACGCCAGCACCAGCAAGAAACACAGGCCAGGGCGACCGGCGGAGTGGGCCACGTCCGGACTCTACGCCCGACGTGCTCGCGTCTCCAGCGTCGTCTCTGATCGGCGTCGCGACACCCCCATTGGGGTGTCCCGTGTCCCTGATAGCTGCTAGGGATGTCCGCATGCGCGTCTTGTTCTCGTCGACCCGGGGGGCGGGCCATCTGCAGCCGCTGTTGCCGTACGCGCACGCGCTGAAGGCCCACGGGCACGAGGTCCTGGTCGCGGGTCCCGTCGATATCGCGGAGACGCTGCGCGCGGCGGGGCTTACCCACGCGCCCTTCGCTCATCCAGGAGACGCGACCCTGACTCCGATCTGGGCCCGATTACGGGGGGCGTCCCTCGATGAGGGGCTGGGCATCGCCATCCGCGAGATCTTTGCGGGCCTGAACTCCAGGGCGGCGCTTCCCAAGCTCATGGAGGTGATCGATGCCTGGCGGCCTGACCTCGTCGTGCGCGACTCGGTTGAGTTTGCCTCCGCGATCGCCGCGGAGCGCGCGGGAGTGCCTCACGCGCGGGTGGCGGTACACATGGTTTCATTCGAAGAGATCATCCCGGCGCTGGCGGCGGACCCCATCGACGAACTCCGGCGCGAGGCCGGTCTGTCGCCCTGCGGGGCTGCCTTCCTGAGCGCCGAGCCGGTGTTCAGCGCCTTCCCGGCTTCGCTCGACGATGTGTCGGCGGGAAGTGGGCAGGCGCCGCTTCGCGTTCGCATGGTCGAGGACGTGTCGGCCGCACCGGCCACCTGGGCACCGCCGGGTGATGAGCGGCCGCTCGTTTACATCACGTTTGGCACCATCGTGGGCACTTCGCCGGCGCTCCGCGGGGTGTATCGCACGTCGCTGGAGGCGATCGCGAGCCTGCCGGTCCGCGCGCTGCTCACCACCGGGCGTGGCATGGAGGAGGGCACGCTGGGAGCGATCCCCGCCAACGTGCACGTCGAGGAGTGGGTTCCGCAGCGCGACGTCCTGGCGCGCGCTGCGACCGTGGTTTGCCATGGCGGTTCTGGCACGGTCCGCGGCTCATTGGCCGCCGGCGTCCCCATGGTCGTGGTGCCGCAGGGCGCGGATCAACCGCACAACGCCCGCCGGATCGCCGCCGTGGGCGCCGGGCTCGCCTTGCCGAACTCGGACAGCGCCAGCCTGAGCGCCGCTCTCGTGCGCGTGCTCGCGGACCCCGACTTCGCTCGCGCAGCACGCCGCATCGCCGACGAGATCGCCGTGATGCCGCCCATCGATACGGCTGTGGCGGCGATGGTCGCGATGGCGTCGCAATGACCGGTCAGTGCGGCCAGGCGGTCGAATTGACGGTCCGAGTCTTTTGAGACCTGGTCCCGCCGCCTGCGGGTTGCCGGCTGGGGCGCAGGTCAGCGTGGCGTTAAACTGGGGGCGTGTTGGTCATCGACATACAGGGCCTGAACAAGGCATTTGCCGGACGGCGGGTGCTGCAGGACATCTCGCTGGGCATTTCTCGGGGCGAGACGGTCGTGCTGGCAGGTCCGTCGGGGGCGGGCAAGACCACGCTGTTGCGGTGCATGAACGGCCTGGAAACGGCGGACGCCGGGGTGGTCCGCGTGGTTGGTCAGGAGCTGGCCGCCGCAGGAACTGACGGTGGCCGCGCCCGCGAGCGCCAGCTGGTGTCCATCCGCCGGCGGGTAGGGTTCGTGTTCCAGCAGTGGCACCTCTTCGCCAATCTGACGGTGCTGGCCAACGTGGTGGAGGCCCCCATTCATGTCCACGGCGCCAGCCGCCACGATGCCACGGCGCGGGCCCGCCTGCTGCTCGACCGCGTCGGAATCGGACATCGCGCCGACGCTTATCCCGACGAGCTGTCGGGCGGAGAGCAACAGCGCGCCGCCATCGCACGCGCTCTGGTCATGAAGCCGGAGGTTTTGCTGCTCGATGAACCAACCAGTGCCCTTGACGCCGAACGCGTGGACGATTTGCTGGCGTTGCTGCGCGAGTTGCGGTCAGTCGACGGCGGCGACAACCTGACCGA